>JAIUMB010000023.1 GCA_022565745.1 Cryomorphaceae bacterium
AACAAATACCAAACGTTTTGGATGTGTTTTTCCAATATGCACAAGGGTTTAGAACGCTTATTTAAAATCATAAGGTTTTCCTACATTTCTATGATCGCATTGGCTTCCAGGTTTTAAGATTGTTAACGATTACCTATACAACGTAGGTTTTAAATTATAAAAATATTTTTAACAATTGAAATTCAATTAAAAATTATGGGTTAAAATAGGGTTAATCAATGAGGTTCACCCTCTTTTAGCACCAATGTCCACATAACTTTGCATTTATTAAAATTAATTTTGTTTGGTTATGATTTTTAGACGTTTTACTTTTTCTGTATTTTTATCGCTGTTGTTTTTTGGATTGCAGGCCCAAATAGTATTAGACAACACTTCTGAAACTGGTTATGATGGAGGTAATGGTGTTTCTGGTGATGCAGCAGTTACCTTTGTTATTGAAAACACAACTTCCGATGCTGTTTTGCTCACCGATTTGGACGCCTTTTGGCAAACCACAAATGATGGTGCCAATGTAGAGTTGATGTATTCATCAACCGATCTTTCGGGTTTACCTAACTTATCTTCCACAGATTGGATAAGCATTTCAACAGGAGGGCCAATCGCCGTTCCGTCAAATGATGTTTACTCCACATTTAGCAATCTTACGTTTCTAATACCTGCGAATACCACTTATAGGTTCGCCTTGCGTTCTTCAGATGGTATTAGGTATAGCGGGTCTGGTTTGAACACACCTTCTCCTAGTACCATTACATCTTCCGGAATTTCGCTTCATGCAGGAGATTATCAAATTTCAGGCAGTGATGTGGGCTATGGTGGTTCGTTTACCAACCCAGCAAACAATCCCCGCTGGTTTACTGGTTCAGTAACACTGATTCCGGCAGCACCTTGTTCGGGAACACCTGATGCAGGATTTACAGTGGCCAACAATAACCCGGTATGTGTTAATGATGAGGTCAACTTATCTGTTGATAGCGCCACTGTTGCAGCCGGTCTTTCTTACCAATGGCAATCGTCACCTGATGGCATCAATTGGTCTGATATGACCAATGATACTACCCCAACTACAAATGTAGTCATTACAGATACAACTTGGTTCAGGTTATCCGTTAGTTGTGGTGCCGATACTGACTTTTCAGACCCTATTCGCGTAGATGCAGATGGTGCTCCACTTTCAGGTAATTACACCATTGATCAATCGCAACCATCTTCAGCGACAAACTTTACGTCGTTTACAAGTTTTGCGCAAGCCCTTATTTGCGGTGGTGTTTCTGGTCCGGTAACTGTTGATGTCCAGGCTGGTCCGTACGATGAGCAAGTTGAGTTCCCTGAAGTCTCAGGCACAAGTGCGACAAACACCATCACCATCAATGGTAATGGTAATGTCTTAGAGTACGATGCCGCTGGATCTACAGATAGAACAACGTTGACCTTTGATGGAACATCACATGTTATTGTTGATAGTTTGACAATTAGAGCCAATGGGTCATCGCATGGTTGGGTTACACACATCACCAATGATGCAGAGCACATTGAAATAAGAAACTGTTCTATAATTGCCAGCACAACCATTACGGGGACTTTTTCTGCCGGTATTGTAGTAAGCGGATCCCCGACGAGTGCCATTACCTATGGCGACAACGGAAGCTTTATCACCATTGAAAACAACTTCATTGAAGGTGGTTATTATGGTGTAAGTATGCATGGATCTGGAGCCAATAACCCACAGCCAGGCAACAAAATCAATAATAACACTTTTGTAGATCAAAGATTTTACGGTATTTACGCCCAAGCCCAGGAAGGATTAGAAGTAATAGGTAACGATATTAGTCGTCCAGACCGTGATAACAGCACCATTTTTTATGGTATATCTCTTCGCAATGGAATGCCTGACGGTACTGTAAGCAACAATAGAGTTCACAATACCCATCAAAATTTACCTGGAAACACATCCACTATATATGCACTAGATTTCAGAACCAACACTTCGTCAATGAGTGCAACAAGCCCATTGGTTGTTTCAAATAATCAAGTTTATGATATTCAAGGCGAGGGGTTGTTTTATGGTATTTATACATCAAACAGTCAGTACTCCAAGTTCTATCACAATACCATTGTGGTTGATGAGCCAAATCTTACAGAAAACAACGAAACAAACATGTTGTACACGACGTTGGTTTCAACCGGTCAGGAATTCAAAAACAATATCGTCTACATGGATCGAGGTACTTCTGGCAATCAGTACTTCATTAGGGTAAATTCGGCGACATCTGAAGCGGAAATGGATAACAACGTATATTTTTCACCTAATTTAAGTGAAAACAATGTGTTTGTAGGGCGCTTTACAACCACTAATTTTGATGAACTATCTGATTGGCAGGCAGCCAACAACGGTGATTACGATAACAACTCTTTATTAACTAATCCTACGTTTATTGGTGGAACCGTGCCGGATCGCTTTCGTCCAAACACAGGGGTGATCAAAGCCATTGGTGCAGATGTACAAGCATTGGTGCCTGAAGACTTTGACGGAGACCCTCGTCCTTCTAATCCAGATCCAGGTGTGTACCAGTTTGAACCGCCACAAGGTGTTGATATGAGCGTTGCTGGTTTTACATCTCCTGCAGTTGGCTGTGGTGATTCGGTTGAAGTGGTTATTGAAGTGGTCAATATTGGAACCGATTCAGCAGATTTTATCAATATTGAATGGACGGTTGATAACAATGCACAACCCTCCGTATCTGTTACGGATTCATTTTTTACCGGTAACACCGTAGCGGTAAGCTTGGGGTGGTTTAGTGTTGCTCCCGGACAAGCATATGATATTGTGGTAAACATTGATAGTGTTAGCCCTGGACCAGATATTGATCTCTCCAATAATTCCGCAGAACTACTCAATTTCCGTCTCGGATTGGCCGATACGATTACCATTAATCAAACGGCTGCGCCATCGATTACCAATTATTCGTCTTTTGAGGATTTAATTATCGATCTAGATGAATTTGGTGTATGTGGTCCACTGGTTGTTGAAGTTGTTCCTGGAACCGGACCTTATGTTGAGCAAATTGAATTCTCTTCTTATTCGGGGGTTGATAGTATCAATACCATCACCATTAATGGTAATGGCAATACGCTATCTCATGATGCAAGTGGCTCAGCCGATAGAATAACCCTTAGCTTTTCAGGTGCATCTTATGTTACGTTGGACAGCTTGGTGATTGAAGCCGCCGGTTCAACCCACGGGTGGGCCATCCACTTAACCAATAATTCTGAATTCATAAACATACGCAATTGTTCCATCATTGCAGATACGGACATTACTTCTGCCGTGTCCGCGGGAATCGTTGCCAGTAATTCTGCTACTTTGGCGACCTCACTTGGAACCAATGCCAGTAATGTCACCATTGAGAATAACTATATTGAAGGCGGGTATTACGCCATTGCCATGAATGGTGAAGGATTAAACACCCCACAGTCAGGCAATAAGATTTTGAATAACACCATCGTAGATCAACGTTTCTATGGTATTTACGTTAGGGCCCAAGAGGGTATGGATATTATAGGTAATGACATCAGTCGTCCAGACCGTGACAACAGTACGATTTTCTACGGTTTGTCAGCACAAAGTGGTATGCCAAATGGCCGCATTATGAACAACCGCGTTCACAATACGCACGCCAATTTACCTGGAAACACCTCTACATTCTACGCCTATCACTTTAGTACAAACTCAACGGCTATGGACGCGTCCACCCCACTAGTTGTGGCAAATAATCAAGCCTATGATTTGCAAGGTGAAGGATTGTTTTACGGAATCTTTGCATCAAATAGTCAACACACCAAGATTTACCACAACACTCTTGTTGTTGATGAACCTGGGTTGACCGAAAACAACTTGACCAATATGATTTATTCAACCTTGGATGCAACAGGTCAAGAAATCAAAAACAACATCGCTTACATGAATAGAGGGACCACAGGTGATCAGTACTTGATTAGAGTCAATACTGCAACCTCTGCTGTAGAAATTGATAATAATGCTTACTACGCGCCCAACTTAAGTGATGCAAATGTTTTTGTAGGTCGATTTACAACAACCGAGTTCGATGAATTGTCAGATTGGCAATCCGCCAATAACGGTGATTACGACAACAGCTCTGTATTTATTGATCCGGCATTTATCGGAGGTGTAGTGCCCGATCGCCTTCGTCCGTCTACCGGTGCGTTGAAGGCTATTGGACAAGATGTGCAATCGTTAGTCCCAGAAGATTTTGACGGTGTATCAAGACCAGCTGCACCTGATTTAGGTGTGTATCAGTTTGATCCATTGCCTTGTACCGGTGTGTTTAATACAGAAGTTGATAGCGTTTACCCCGCTGGGGCACTGATTAGCTGGGAAAGCGATAGCTCCATTACCCAATGGGAAGTAGAGTGGGATACATGTGGCTTTGTTCCAGGTTCTGGTTTGGGTAACTTAGATTCTACAGTAAGTACGAGTCAAGGATACGAATTAGAAAACCTGCCAAGAGGCGAATGTATCTGTGTCTTCGTTCGCGAGGTATGTGATCCGATTACTAATGATGTTGGACCTTGGTCTAATGCCATTGAAATTTGTGTGCCGGTAGAAAACGACATTGAAATGCAAGCGCTTCTTTCTCCACAAAACAATGATTGTGGTCAAGACAGTACGCCTGTTTCAGTTAAAGTTTTTAATCACGGAATTTTAGACGCTACTGGCTTTGATGTTGTTGTAGAAGTAAGTGGAGATATCACAGAAAACATCACCACTACTTACACGGGAACACTTGCCTCAGGAGCTGATGACTCCATATTTGTTGGAAACATTTCAGCTTTGCAAGGTGGAAATATCGATGTGACAGCCTACGTTGATTGGGTTGCTGACAGCAATAATGTCAACGATACCATTAATCTAAACTTAGACATTCTTCGTGCTGGTCCATTGGAAATTTTCTCTTCCGTTGATGTGATTTGTGGAGTGCAGGACGTGATGTTCTATACGGAACCTGACCAATCTTCTCCAAATTTACAGTGGTTGGATGCCAACGACAATGTATTGGGCACAGGAGATTCTATTACGGTTAGTCAGATTGATTCAGCATTTACAATAAAGCTGTTACCAGATACAGCACTAAGCGGAATCGGAAGCTTTTTTGTAGGACCACAAGACTCAACCATAGGTGCGGCAGCTTTCTTTACAAATATGAGCGCCCAATCGATGGAGGTTACGGCTCATGAAGATGTGACTATTTTAAGTGCCATTGTGTATGTTGATGGTCCTGGTGACTTGCACGTCGAGGTAACAGATGTGGCCACTAATGCCGTTGTTGACACGTTCACTGTAAATGTAAATCCGACAACACCCAATGGTCGTGTAAGAATTCCAATGAATATTGAGCTTACACCAGGAGACTATGAACTGGGAGGTAACACCTCACTTTCTACCGTGCAAATGCTTAGGAATTCATCTGGTGCTGTTTACCCTTATGGCGATCCAAATATTTTTGAGATCACCGGGAATACATTTGGTCCAGACTACTACTATTATTACTACGATATGGAAGTTCAGTTTGGCGCATGTGATCGCGAAGAAAATGAGCGTACGTTACCAGTAGGTGAAGTTGCTGTAGCCAGTTTTGACTTTGATCAACAAAGTCATACCGTACAGTTCTTTAACACCAGCGTAAATGCAGACTCAATTGTTTGGGATTTTGCCGGACTAGGAACGTCAACCGATGACACGGTTTCATTCCAGTTCCCAGAAACCGATAGCTTTACGGTTTGCTTAATTGCTTACGCTGAATGCGGCGCAGACACCATCTGTAAAACGATATGGGCCGAAAACGTATCGGTTGAGAGCCATGGCTTGGCTGCCAGCTTGAAGGTATTTCCAAATCCCAATAATGGGGACTTCGAGTTGACTTTTGACCAAACCTTTACTGGTGAAGTTACCATAGAGTTACTCGACCTATCAGGACGCTCTATTTGGATGGATAAGCAAGATGAGTTTAGTGGTTTATACAACCACAGATTTAGTCGCAGTGATTTGTCTTCAGGAACCTACCTCCTGAGAATAAACAACCGCGACGGTGTCATCACCAAGCGTGTGATTATCACTAAGGAGTAATTTATCATCAATACAACTACAAAAAAGGCGCTCGAATAGAGCGCCTTTTTTTATTGATTTAATCGACAAGCCTATACAAGTACCATGACTCATTTACCAACCCTTCGCCAGTCTTAGTCTTAGTCATAGTCATAGTCTTAGTCATAGTCATAGTCATAGTCATAGTCATAGTCATAGTCATAGTCAAGACGTGTGGTGGATTAACATATAGATAGTGATGGTAAATATTTATTGAGGCCTATACAAGTACGATGACTCATTTACCAACCCTTCGCCAGTCATAGTCTTAGTCTTAGTCATAGTCATAGTCATAGTCATAGTCATAGTCAAAGTCTTACTCCCCCTCCTCCTCCAATGTTATTTCTCCTACAATTTTCTTAATGGTGTATTGGGTGAAATTTTGATCAGAAACAAACCCTTCACCCATAAATATTTCTCTCCCTGTATTGATGGTTACAAACTCTTCGGAATAAATAATTTCTTCTATTTCGTCCCAGATGAGGTGTTCTGTATTGAGTTTTTCTCCTGTTTTACCAATCACTTCAACATCGCCTCGCGCTTCCCAAATGTTTCTTTTGGGGTATCTAATGGCGTAGTCTCCGCGCATACTAGACTCTATGTCTCCATGGATGTCGAAAAACAACACATCTATGCCTTCATCAAATTCCAAATAAGGTTCTTGATTTTCTCTTTCAGGAAAGTTAGCAGCCTTTGGAGCTCTTAGTTCAAATTTCTTTTGCGCACTGTCGGTATATACCATTAAAATGTTTTCTTGGTACTCTAGCGGACTCTCATCGGCTTCGTTGAGTTCGCGGACGGCATTGGGGTCATTTTTACAAGAACAAAATAAAACAGCCATCACAACAAAAGTCGTGATGGCTGCATGGTTCCAATGTGTTTGTTTGTTCATTAAAAGAACTTAACGGTCACGGTTTCTCCAACCCAACATCCAATTTGATACGTATCTCCATCTTTCCAGCCGAGGTTAAAAGACACGGTCTTGTCGGGAATTTGTTGCTTGAAACTGGAAATGTATTTGTTGGCCTTTTCACGCACATCGCTGTCGACGGATATGGCGCGGTTTAATTTATCAATGGCCGCCCAGTAAACGGCTTTCTTTTCGAACACATTGTCACCACAAGCACCATCGGCAGCGGCATAAGCTTTGGCCCAGTTGATATAGGCATCTCCGTAGTCAGGTCGCAATGCTAATGCTTTGCGGGCGTGATCACGTGCGGAGCGTGGTTGCTTGGCCAACAAATCAGCAGATGCAGCAAGATTATAGTCACGTCCGGCTTTGATGGGGTCAGCTTCTTGTTCTGCGGCCTGCACAAAGTACTCAGAAGCCTTAGCAAAGTCTTTCTGCTGGAAGGCTAGAAGGCCCATAGATCGTGCACCTGGAGAAGACGGATCCATCTCATAAAGACGCTCAGATATTTTTACAAAAACGGGCATCTCAGTACAAGTTTCAATTTCACCCTCGTCGTTGGTGCGTTCTTTTTGTAAAAGTTTGGCCGCTCTTCTGAGCCATACCGTGTCGTCTTTGTGTTCGGCAAAGGTTTCGTCGTTATACAAACTCTCAAGACGAGAACAAGTTGCGATTTTCACAATTTGCTTGTCAAGGTTTCTGTCAACAACGGTATACCGCTCTAATTCTTTTTCTGCACGACCGAGCTTTTGTTGCTGTTCAGCGGTCATCACATCGGTTGAATCAATGACTGCTTGAATCTCGGCGATTTCGATGTTCAGCTTGTTGTTGTTGTATTCAATAGCTTCACTAACCAAACTGTAACTATTGAAAACGTCGTCTAAGGTAAACTCTTTTGCGGAAAACATTCGAATACCAGCATTAAAAAAGTAGTTGAAAAAAGCGGCACTGTGGTCGTACCCATCCAGTTCCATTGCTTTTTCAAATAGCTTGTAAGTTTCACTAACCTGTTCAGGGAAATAAGTGAACTTATCAATGGCTTTCAAGCCTACCACGAAGCCTACACGGTCTGGAAACAGTTCATTCCTACGATCGTACATGTCGAGTAGTAAATTGGCGTACTCGTCTTTTTTAGCCTCGTCTTCGGTTGCATTGATTTTTGCTTTGATGATTGGAGGGCCAAAGATGTAGATGTTTTTGGTGAGTTCTGCGCAATTATCGTATGTGTATTTCCATGCTTCAAAAGCATCTAAATAGCTTTTATTGCGGTAGAATTCATAAAAAATGGAATAATTGTTTTGACATTCTTCACTCCATTCTTTGTCTTCTTGTGCAAAGATGCTCAAAGGTGAAATGAAACCTAATAAAAGAACCAAAGTCAACAGTTGTTTTCTCATGATGAATTAACGGTATTTATATTTATCGAACCATTTTTCGGTTAAGGTAATGCCAATTAAAAATTGGGTGAAACGCTCGCGAACCAAGTTGTTGTCTAAGGTTCCTCGATTGCCATACGCCACTGTGAAGTTGAGCATATTGTTTCTAACCTCTCCCGGAGCAAGTCCGCGAATTCTCAATGGTATGGCTACTCCAAAGCTCATGCCAAGAGCAGAGATATTGGTATTATTAACTGTAATATGACCCTCGTCGAGAAAGGCTCCAATGCGATATTCAGTGCGGTTGTAGAATGCTTTGTTGCGCAACAAGGAAGAAAATGCCAATGCAGGTACAATGGTAGCACCAGCAGAAATCCGAGAGGCATCGACCATTTCCCCGCGGGTAACAATGCCATCAAATTCAGAACCCATGGTTTGTCGATAGTCAACGGCCACAGACCATGCATACTGAAGTGGGCGTTCATCGTTGATTTTTCCAATGCTGACACCTCCAGTATATACACTGGCAAATTGACCAGGTCGATGAACATCAATAGAAGATGAAAGCGTATCTAAGGGGGCAATTTGGTTGGCAGAAGGACGAACGGTGAAGGTATTGCTTGTAACGTACTGATTAAGTGCGTTGCCCATGCGGTATACGCCACCTATACCAACTTGCAGTGATTTTCCAATGCGGCGATGGTATTGAATTCCGGTTTCAAACTGCCAAGTACTAATGCGAACCTCTTGTTCTATTCGCGTGCCAACAGCATTTTGTTGATCTATAAGCGTGGAGGTTGTGAAATCGGTATTATTGCCAAAATAATAATTGGCATTTACACCAATAGAAAGGCCTTTAAAGGGTGCCCAACCGGTTCCGATGGTTAAACTATTGATGCCACCGGATCCTTGTATGGAGGTTCTTCTTCTACCAATAAGCTCTCCTTCATCGTCCTCTCTAAGAATATTGAAACCACGAGTGGTGAGTGGTCTTACAGCAAATACCAACCCTAGATTTTCTAGCAGAGGGAAACTGGTCACAATGTAGTTGAAGTTGGTATATCCGTTTTCAATTGATAAATCTCCTTGCTGTTGATCCATTTCGGTATGCATTACCCCTAAATCAAAATTGGTGTATTTCAATTTGGCATAGGATGCCGGGTTGCCGATGTTGATGTTGTATCCATCAGAGGCGGCACCTACTGTTCCGCCAATGGCAAAGTTACGTGACGGATTTCCATTGATGTCGTCACCTAATCCAAGCGAGGAGTAGGGACTTACCCCGACAAGCTGACCCAACATCAACTGGGATGAGCATAGCAAAAAGGCTGCGAAAAATACGCGCATATTAATGTTGATGTTCAAAAATCTTGACCAGTCCAATCAGTAGTAAATTTGAGTTTGCAAATATGCTGTATTTTGATTGATTGACCAACCTTTTATGGTAACCTCCGGTAACAAAAACTTCACCTTCGGGATGTGTGTCCAAGAAACGTAAAATCCGCCCATCTATTTCATCGCGAATCCCAAAATATACCCCGGAGATTAAATTGCTTTCGGTGGTATGGGAGATGTCTTTTGGTGTCGATTCGTCGGCGAAAACTTGTGGGAGTTTCCCCGTAAACGCATGCATGGCGTCTAGTCGCATTTGATAACCAGGGGATATGGCCCCGCCAATAAAGGCGTCTTGATCATCGACGTAGTTGTAGGTGATGCAGGTGCCCGTGTTGATGATGAGTTTGGGTTTTTTGGGTTTTCCAATTGATAAAGCACCGGCAACAACGGCCAATCTATCGGTCCCTATGGTGTCACTTTTAGCATTTTTTATAGAAAAAAACAGTGGGGTGCGGTGACTCAACCAGTGTGCATCAGGATATTTTTCGCGCAAATAAAGATGATGATGGTCGTCTTCTTTTCGCACACTGCTGATGATGGCGTTAGCCTTTGTTGGAAGGTCAATGGATGTTTCTGTCCTAGCAACTACTATGGTTTCTTCTATCAGCCCCTCGGAAACAACGGCGATTTTGGTGTTGGTGTTGCCGAGGTCAATGGCCAACAAATATTTTTTTTTGTCTTTTTCGCGTTTCATGTTGCAAGTGTACGAAATGTTTGTTTACCTTTGCCGCCCATTACAACGGAGGTGCCATAGCTCAGTTGGTAGAGCAAAGGACTGAAAATCCTTGTGTCGTTGGTTCGATTCCAACTGGCACCACAAAAAAACCGTCTTACGAAAGTGAGACGGTTTTTTTATTTGTCAATTTTTGAGAATGTTTATTGAACCAATACTTTCTCAATTACCAATCCTTTATGTGCAGTGTGAATGCGCAAAAGATAGATGCCGGAGGCGGTTTCTTTCGGTATGTCAATTACGTAACCGCTACCTGTTGACTTAAAACCAACTTGCAATTGTTGACCGGAAGTGGCAATCATTTCAATCCCGTTTATGCGATCATTGGTTTCAATGAACATGGTTTGTCCGGCAGATAAAGGGTTGGGGTAGGTTTTATAAGTAATCCGATGGTCATTAAATGTTTCATTGGAAAGCACCGCGCCCATACAACCAGAGTTGAGGTTGTCGTAAACACTCTTAGCAGCACTCATGTGACTACGTGCACGTGTTAAGGCGTTCTGCCAGTCACCCGAATTATCTGTGGGGTCGTAGCCATGTGTAAAAGCAAACTCAAGACAGCGATGCTCGCCCGGCTTAATGGTCCCGACTTTGGTATTGGCCAAGCTTCTTGTGTCATGCATATCAGAAGGCGGAAAATACCAGTTGTCGGGACTGTTAAAAGCCCACTTCGTTGACGTTGAGTCGGTATTGGTGGCTAAATAGCCCGTGCCGTTATCGTCGCTGTTTGGTCCACTTGGCGTTTGTCGAATTAAAGTACTCTCGTTTTTCCAGCGGTAATTAATATATCTTACGGCTTCGTTGATATATCTAGGGTCCGTCATATTAATATTTGAATAATCAGATCGCATGAAATACATGTGGCCGTCAAGAGGTTGGTTGAGAAGCGAGCCGGCCACGGCAACCGGACTTGACCCGAATTCAGCATCAAAGTTGTTGATGTTGTATCCGAAAAACAAATTTTCAGTGCTGTCAGATCCACAAGCGCTTGTTGTTGGATTGCTCATGCCCCAGTCTGTAAACAAGGTAAATGTGGCGTCATCCAAATCATCATCACCGCGATTAAATACCCGATAGTTGAGGAATACAGAATGGTGAAGGGCGGGTATTTCTGCGGAGTCAAAGGCATACATCATTAAGTGGAATTCAACTTTTTGCTCCCATGGCCCCTCTCTCGATCCTCCAATCATCATATTTTGACGTTTATTACTAAAAATGGTGTAAACGGCTTGGTGGCCTAAAATATCCGGATAATCGCCTTGTTCGGGCTCGTAAATGCCGTTTCCATTCACATCAACAAAGGGGGCGAGGTTAAAGGCTTCTCCTTTTGTATGGTCGCCGTTGCCCGGCCAGGTGGCAATATCCTCGGGCATGGTATAATTGCTATCTGCAAAGCTTTGTTTGTGTTGCTCAATTTCTCCCCTACTTACTTTCCATACCCTATCGTATTTTTCAATAAAGCGTCTGTCGTGTACATCAGTAATAGGGCCGCTAGCAAAGGGGCGATCATATTGACCATAAGTCGGAGAATTGGTAAATGGTTGGTTGTTAATGTGTCCACTTATCCATGGTGTAATGGTATATATGGCCGGTTTATTGTCGATTTTTACATCATCAAACCCAAAACGGTTTTTCCCAATTGCACCATGGGGGGGGACAGGCCATTCGAAGTTGTTTAGGTCAAGTGATTGATCTGCATTTTTATCAACTTCTATGTAAAATTCATAAGGAACGCCTAAAGCAATAAAGGCAATTCTTGATCCTATCGATTCAACCTTTTTGTTTAAGCTTATGATTTCAGATGAACTCCGGTTAATTTGAGATGAGTCTGTATAATTCTCGGTAAATGGATTAAGTTCCCATATCTTAACACTACTAATGCAGTATATGTGATTGTCCTTTGTCAAGAGTTTTAATGCGCCATCAAGACTTTTAACATTAACCCATTCTCTAGTGTTACGGTTAAATCTAACAAGATTTCTGCTGTGGGTTATGGCCCATATTGTTTGATTGAAATATGTTGTGGAGTTTAATCGCCTTACACCGAGTGTTGGGTCTATTGCTGGTAATGAATCCCAAACACCATTGTTGTATTCTAAACATGTGTATTGGGTACCGGTTGATATTAATGAGAATCTGTTTCCTGAGGGTGCGGGAATAATTGATGCCGCATTTCTATTCATATTAATAAACCCATTTCCCAACATTCTGTAAAGTTGGTTGTTGGCGATTAACCAAACGACATTGTTGATGACTTTGATGTCTGTCACGGTGAACGGAGTAGGTATACCGCTATTAATAAAGTAAGTCCAATTTGATCCGTCAAAACGCGCAATCGTGTTTGTTCCTCCAACCCAAAGGGTTTGACCTGATTGTGTTATGCTATGGGCAGAAAAACCTGATTGCACAATCGTGGATGTTGTGCCATAGTCAGTTATAAGTTCAATGCCCAAATCAGTTGCCAGCCACATAGAGTCGCCGCTTATTGTGGGTTGAAAATCGTTAACCGAATTGTTTTGTTGAAAACTTGGGTAAGTTAGGAATGGCTGCCCAGAAATTGATGGTGTGATAAATAGACAGACTAGGAAAAGTAGAATTTTTTTCATGGAAGTTGCTTATTAAATTGTGCGTACAATGTGATTGTATCTGCTAATATACAACGAAACTCTGATTTAATTTACTTTTTATTATGAAAAAATTGATAATACTTTATATTCAGTGGTTTAATATGATATGATTGAGCTAGATTTTATTTTCTGAAACCCACATGAGATGGTGTTCTCACAAAGGAGGGTGGTTAAAATGGGGTTTCTCTCGATAGCGATACCACTATTAATAAACGGCGAAGCCCTCATAAATACCATTAAAAAATAATATGGCATGAATAAATTTTGAACAGGTGAAATGAGCCGAAATACTTTAGAGCGGTATGGATATAGGAACAGCAGTTATTGAAGGTTACATTCCCCCCAACAACAAATTTGACGTGCTATATGGCAAACTATGCCATTCACCTATGGTTTTTGAGGTGAGAACGCCATTGTAAATGTAAAGTCCCTTTTGAAGATTGGGCTTGTTGCGCAACGTTTCTTCAATACCGCCGCGATCGGCCACATCGAGTAGGAGAGGGGTGAGGATGTTGCTTAGCGCAATAGAAGCCGTGCGCGATACACGACTGGGGATGTTGGGTACGCCGTAGTGAATCACACCGTGCTTGCTGCGAATGGGCTTGTCGTGCGTGCATAACTCCGAGGTTTCTACACAGCCGCCACTGTCGATGGAAACGTCGATGATCACTGAGCCAGGACTCATGTCTTTTACCATTTCCTCAGTGACCACGCAGGGTGAGCGCCCTTCTTCCGGACGCAAAGCTCCAATCAATACATCGCACTCTCGTAACGCATGTGCCAATGTGCTTGGATTTAATACACTGGTGTAAATGGGGCTTTTAAGCATTTCCTGAAGTCGACGCAGCTTGAGTAAGCATTTGTCGAATACTTTAACCTGAGCACCTAATCCCAAAGCGGCTCTGGCAGCATAACTGCCTACAGTGCCGGCACCTAATATTACAATTTGTGTAGGTGGTATCCCCGATACACCTCCCATGATGTAACCCTTGCCGTCGTTGACGTTACTGAGGTATTCAGCGGCAATGAGGATGGATGTGTTGCCCGCTATTTCACTCATGGCGCGGACAACGGCAAATTGCCCTTGGTCATCTAAAAAACCTTCGTAAGAAACGGCGCTTACTTTTTTCTTCATCAACTTTTCAAAGTAGCTTTTGTTGCGGGCTTTGATTTGTATGGAAGAAAAGACAAATTGCTTGTGGGTGAGCAACTCGAGCTCTTCATTGCTCAAGGGTTCTACTTTTACTATGATGTTGGCCTCAAAGACGCGCTTGCGGTCGTAAGCAATTTCTGCACCGGCTTCAGAATAGTCGTGGTCGCTAAACTTGGCTCCGGCACCTGCATGGGTTTCTACCAATACGCGATGACCATGGGCGGTGAGTAGTGAAACGGCTTCCGGTGTTAAACTTACACGCTTTTCTTGTAAACGGGTTTCTTTGGGTACGCCAATAAACAGTTGACTCTTGCGACGAGAAATCTCCAAGGTCTCCTCTTGCGGTAGGTACTGGCCCAATGACCAGCTCAATGATGACGGATGTTCGGAACTCATACAAATACCTGTTGGGCGCGAATGGCACGGTGGTTATCCACAATACGCATCTGAATGTCAACGTAATTTTCGGGCAATAAAGATACAATTAATTCCGGCCATTCCACGAAACAAAACGCATTTTCATCAAAATACTCCTCAATGCCAATGTCTAAGGCCTCTGATTCCGATTTCAGTCGATACAGATCAAAGTGGTGAATGCGGCCGTGTGTGGGCGATTCATATACGTTGACCAATCCATAGGTCGGACTGTTGACGTGGTCTTTAACATCCATCAGTGCACACAATGCTTTGATTAACGACGTTTTCCCACTGCCCAAATTTCCATGAAAGAGAAATATTTTGTTTTTGGGAAAATATCGCAACAACTCCTCAGCAACCTTGGGCAGCTCATCTTCCGTGAATGCGTGACTGTAGTCCATTAATTTATTGGTTTGTAAAATATTACAGCAGATATCGGTATTTGTAGACAGCCACTAGCGTTTTGAAGTGAGTCGTACAATAGGTATAACCATCTCTTCCAACGAAACACCTCCGTGTTGGTAGGTGTTTTTGTAATATTTTACAAAATGGTTGTAGTTGTTGGGGTACGCAAAAAACATCTTCTCTCGGGCAAACACGTAATTGGCACTGATATGAACCTTGGGCAAGTGGGCCAATTCTGGTTTGTTGATCTCAAACACGTCTTTCTTGTCGTAGCTCATATTCTTCCCTTGCTTGTAACGCAAGTTGGTGGTGATCTCGCGAAGACCTACCAGCTTGGTTGGCGACTCCACATTTATGGTGCCGTGGTCGGTGGTCAATAATAATTCCGTATTGGTCTCCGATAATTTGCGCAACAGTTCCAATAGAGGTGAGTTTTTAAACCAACTCAATGTCAAACTGCGATACGCCTTGTCGTCGTCGGCGAGTTCTTGAATGAGTCGGGTATCGGTTTTGGCGTGCGAGAGCATGTCAACGAAGTTGTAAACCACCACATTGAGCTGGTGTTGTGAAAACGATTTGTAGTTGTCGGCCAGTTTTTTCGCGTTCACGTGATTGGTGATTTTGTGGTATGCCACACTGATGTCACCCAGTCCGTTGCGCTTGAGGTTGTCGAGTAAAAAATCTTCTTCGTAAAGGTTTTTGCCTTCGTCGTCGGTGTCGTCGAACCACTTATCGGGAAAGCGCTTTTTGATTTCTATTGGCATCAAACCCGAGAATATACTGTTTCGTGCATATTGCGTAGCTGTAGGGAGTATGCTAAAAAACATCGACTCACTTTGGGTTTTGTAGTACTGCTGAAAAATGGGCTGTAATATTTTCCACTGATCGTAACGCAGGTTGTCAATAAGAATCAACGTAACATTTTTTCCGTCTTTCAGTAGTGGAAAAAGATGCTGCTTGAGGATGGATGGCGAAAACATCGGACCATCGCCTTGGCCTTGCATCCAGTTGAGGTAGTTTTTTTCTATGAATTTGCAGAAGATGGTATTGGCCTCGTCTTTCTGCATGCTGAGGATCTCTTTCATCGACTCGTCGTCGAGTTTATCGAGTTCCATTTCCCAGTATACTAACCGTTTATACATTTCAACCCAGCCTTCAACATCGCGTACGTCGTTGAGCTCCATGCCGATTTTTCGGAATTCTTGCTGGTAGTTCGAGGTTGTTTTTTCGGAAACCAATCTGTTTTTATCGAGATTTTTCTTGATGCTCAAGAGCAACTGGTTGGGATTGACCGGCTTGATGAGGTAATCGGCAATCTGCGCACCGATCGCATCCTCCATGATGTGCTCTTCCTCACTTTTGGTAACCATCACAACGGGCAGGTTGCTGTCGATGGTGCGAAGCTCGTTGAGTGTTTCCAGTCCGGTAAGTCCGGGCATGTTCTCGTCGAGGAAGACCAAATCATAGCGATTTTCCTCAATCATTTCCAAGGCGTCGTCGCCGTTGTTGACGGTATCGATGTCGTATCCCTTTTCCGTAATGAAAAGAATGTGTGGTTTTAACAGATCGATTTCATCATCGACCCATAATATTCTCGGTTTTTCCATAATATTGCGAAGATACAATTTTATGAGGTTCATTATGGAAAATCGCCCTGCAACTTACCAAAAATTTAAGACCCTAAACGATCCGGTTTACGGGTTTGTGCACATTCCTGGCGGACTGCTGTCTGATTTGATCGAGCATCCTTGGATGCAACGCTTACGTCGTATTTCGCAGACCGCACTCACGTATTTGGTGTATCCGGGTGCCACCCATACACGATTTCACCATGCTTTGGGGGCCACCCATATTACCCGACAAGCCATTGCGGTGCTGCGACAAAAAGGCCACGACATTTCTCATGAAGAAGAGGAAGGGGTGCTCGTCGCGATTTTGTTGCACGACATTGGTCACGGACCATTTTCACATACCTTAGAGCATACCTTGATCAATGTGCATCACGAAGATATATCGCTCCTGTACATGCATGCGTTAAATCAGCAATTTGATGGCAAACTCGATTTGGCCATTTCCATTTTTAACAACACCTACAGCAAGCCGTTTTTACACCAATTGGTGAGCAGTCAGCTCGATATGGATCGCCTGGATTACTTGCGCCGCGATAGTTTTTTTACCGGCGTATCCGAAGGGATGGTCAATACTGAGCGCTTGATTTCCATGTTGAATGTGGCCAATGGACAATTGGTGGTTGACGCCAAAGCGGTGTATTCCATCGAGAAATTTCTGGTGGCGCGTCGATTGATGTATTGGCAAGTCTATCTACACAAAACGGTTCTGAGTGCTGAGTATTTACTGGTGCACATCCTCGAACGTGCACGTTATTTAAGCGAAGCAGGAGCATTGGTGCCTTGTTCGGATCCGTTGCAATATATGATTAACAACCGCTTGTCGGTAGAGCAATTGGCCGGTGAATTGGATTTGTATGCCCGATTAGACGACGTAGATATTTTATCGGCCATAAAAGGGTGGATGCATCATTCCGATGCCATTCTTGCCGAGCTTTCCCGCCGGCTTATCGATCGGAATCTCCTTAAAGTGAAACTGCGCGAACAGCCGTTTTCATTGGAGGAGGTGGAGGCATACAAACAACGTGCGAAAAATCTCTTGGGGTTGCCCGATGATGCCATGTCGTATTTTGTGTTTTCCGGGGCCATTGAAAACCGCGCTTACAACACCGAAACGGTTTCTATATCGCTATTGGAGTCCGACGGATCCATCACGCCTATCGCCGATGATGCGCATATTATGGATATACAGGCGTTTAGTCGAACGTTTAGACAATATTATTTGTGCTATCCGATGTGAGGGCATCATTCTATTAAAACTCCTACCGGACAGTGATCGGAACCGTCGTATTCGTTGAGAATAAAGGCTTCTTTTATTTGTGGTTCTAGTGATTCACTAACCAGTATATAATCCAGACGCCAGCCGATGTTCTTTTCTCGGGCGCCGCCGCGGTAGCTCCACCATGAGTACTTGACCTCGTCGGGATGTTGTGCGCGAAACGTGTCGATCAGGCCTGTTTCTAAGTGTGCACTCATGCCATCGATTTCTGCTTGGGTGTATCCGGCGGTTTTGTTGTAATTTGATTTTGGTCGAGCAATGTCGATGGCTTGATGTGCCACATTGAGATCGCCGCATACCACCACCGGTTTTTTGCGCTCCAGTTGTGTAATGTAATTGCGAAAGTCTATGTCCCACTGCTTGCGGTATTCCAAACGAGCCAGTCCGTTGCCGGCGTTGGGTGTGTAAACGCTTATAACGTAAAAATTTGCAAACTCAGCACAAAGCACACGGCCTTCCTTATCATGCTTTTCAATATCCATGTCGGCAACTACAGAGAGCGGCTTTTCTTTACTGAGAATGGCCACGCCGGAATACCCTTTGCGCTCTGCGTGGTTGGCAAATACGTGATACCCGTCGAGGTCTTTTAAGGCGTCCTCAACCTGTTCAACTTGTGCCTTGGTTTCTTGCAAACAAAGGACATCTGCTTGCAGGGCATCGATTTGTTTGAAAAAGTCCTTTTTAACGATGGCGCGAATGCCGTTGACATTCCAGCTGATGATTCTTGTCATGAGTTGATGAGGTTTTTGTCTAATGATTGCAGCCAAGTGGGGAGTGTTGGTTCCAATCTTGGCCAAGCCTTTTCAGAGTCGTGAAACACCACAATGGAGCCTTTACGTACATTTTTATTCAGCATCCTCAGACAATCGTCAGCAGAGGCCGATACGTCAAAATCATAGCTGAGCACTTCCCACATCATGATGCGGTATCCACGGGCAACCAACGCCTTGTACTGTGCTGGACGCAGCTTGCCGTATGGAGGACGAAATAAGGTATTTGAGGTGAAATTTTCAGCAGCAAAAACATCTTCCAGATAGCTGTCCGTATCGGTGTTAAAGCCGTTGCGGTGGGTCATGCTGTGGTTGCCTATGGCGTGACCTTCAGCCAGTATTTGCTTCACCACTTCGGGATAGCGCCGGGCATTTTCGCCGACGAGAAAAAAGACACCTTTGCAGTTGTGTTGACGAAGTTGATCCAGTACCCAGGGTGTGATTTCTGGGTGTGGACCATCGTCAAAAGTTGGGAGTACCTTGCCGTTGGAAGTGCGCCACTCCATGTTTGGAAAGGCCCACTGCGTCCATCGGGGTACGCGTACAATGCGCATTATCTACTCACACTCTGATAGCGTTGGAATATTTCGTTTTCCTGTAGATTATTCCTATCGCCATCGTATTGTACGGAGATGTTAACCAAGTACTGGAAGTAGTTATTGGCCTGTCCGCGTTCTTGGTCAATGGCTTTGCGTTTACTGCCTTTAAATTGGTTGTAGTACTTCAATTCACCTTCCAATCGATCGGCATAGGTGTTGGCCAATTCTCTTCCCTTTTCTTTATTTCCTGCTTTATAGTAGCCTTCAATAATGTTGAGGATAAAGAAGTTGTACGGATAGCTGTGTTCAGGCATTTCTTCCATTACACGGTCGAGCACCTCTAAGGCCTTTTCATTTTGACCTTCATTAATGAGTTGCTCTGCCAAACGTGCATAGATGTTGCGGAAGTTTGAAGCCATTCG
>JAIUMB010000024.1 GCA_022565745.1 Cryomorphaceae bacterium
GATCAATCAAAACCAATATCGTCATAAATAAAACGCAATCACCTATTTCTGTTACGGTCGTCATTCCTTTTAGAAATGAAGGACAGCAAACAACAGCGCTTCTTCATCAATTGGAACAGCAGGTATTTGATTCATCCATTCAAATGGAGGTGATCTTTGTCAATGATCATAGCCAAGATGAAGGAGAGATGCTTCTAGAGAAGCAAATCAAACGCTCCAACATCAACGTCATATTGTTACACGCCATAGGTAGAGGGAAAAAGGTTGCGCAGTACGAGGCCATAAACCAAGCATCAGGCCAATCCATTTTAACGCTTGACGCCGATGTGAATATTGGTAATAAATGGCTACAGAGCATGGTTGATGCGCACTTGTCAAACGAGGCATCATATACGGCTGGGCCTGTTTTGCCAAAGGAGAGTAAAGGGTTGTGGGGTCGATTGGTTGCCTTAGAGTTCATGAGTTTACAGGCGTCAACGGAGGGGAGTTTTCATCGCAAGCAGCCTTTTATGTCTAACGGAGCCAATAGTATGTTTGATGTGAATGCTTGGAAAGCGGCATCAGAAATAAGAAATGATGCCGGATTGGTTTCGGGTGACGACGTGTTTTTACTGCAAGCCTTGCACGCCTTGGGGAAAAAGACGGCGCACGCGTCACATATCGACGCTGCGGTGCATACGGATTTGCCCCAAACCTTAAAAGCCCTGATCAAGCAACGAAGCAGGTGGGCGGCAAAAACCAGTCACTACAAAAGCCGTTTTGCTCAAACCATTGCTATTGCCGTTTTCTTATTGGCACTATTTCAACTCTTTGGTTGGATGATTTCCCTCTATCTTTGTGGCATGGTATGGGTTGCAAAAACCATTGCGGATATGGCCATTGTAAAACGCATGGGTGCTAAGTATCACATGTCGGTAAAAACTAGTGATGTGCTGATATTGGCACTGATTTACCCAATCTACATAACAATGGTGGTTGCCATGACGTTGTTACATGTACCCCAACCACCAAATAAGCACTGGAAGTAAATGCGATTTTTTGATTTTTATTCCAATAAAAACGCCTGGAAGGGCCTGATGCTGATTACTGCATTGCTGATTGGTGCCGGAACGTTGATCTATACAGAAACGTTTTTGTCCAAATTGCGCAATGAGGAGGTAAAGAAAATGGAGATATGGGTGGAGAGTTTGCGCACCTCCGTCAGTGAAGAGGTTGAGGACGCGCAATTGCAGTTGTCCAATACGGTGATGAAAAACAACACCACCATTCCCATCATCATGATTGATGATCAGGGTGAAGTACAATCTTGGCGAAATATTCCAGAAAGATTTCTTGAAACACCTACGGCACTTGAAAAGTACAGGGATAGGCTCATGGATAAACGCGAGCCCATTGAAATTTTATTTCCTTACGGGGAAACACTCCGGGTGTACTTTGATGATTCATTACTGTTAACCCAGTTGCGCATATATCCCCGTGTACTGTTGGCTGTCATCGCGTCTTTTTTAATCATTGCCTATGTCACTTTTTCCAGCAGCAGGCGTGCAGAACAAGATCGGGTTTGGACGGGCTTGGCCAAGGAGACTGCACATCAAATTGGCACGCCACTTAGTTCGCTCATGGGGTGGGTAGAAATTTTGCGCTCAAAAAATGTTGACGATGATATTATTGTTGAAATTGAAAAAGACATCGACCGATTGACGCGAATCACCGATCGTTTTTCTAAAATTGGCTCCAAACCTCAATTGAAACCAACCATTATTTATGACGGGCTAAAGGATATTGTCGATTACCTGCAAATGCGTGTACCAAGAAAGATTGAACTTTCGTTAAAGGCCCCTAATCGCTTAAAAAAGGTCCAAGCGCCAATAAACCTGCCTTTGTTTCAGTGGGTCATTGAAAATTTGATTAGAAACGGCATCGACTCCATTCAAGGCGCTGGAGAGGTTAAGGTCATTATGGGTGAGCAGCCTTCGTATTACTACATTGAAATCATGGACACGGGTAAAGGCATCCCACTTCGGCAGCAAGAAGCTATTTTTAGACCAGGGTTTACGACCAAAAGCCGCGGCTGGGGGTTGGGACTGTCCCTGTCGCGCCGTATCATTAACGATTACCACAAAGGGAAAATTTTCGTTGCACAGTCAGAATTGGGGAAGGGTTCAGTATTTAGAATTCAATTGAAGAAGAGTTAATCACATTATAATGGCCGGCATTTACATTCATATCCCTTTTTGTCGCAAGGCATGCACGTATTGTGACTTTCACTTTTCTACCCGTTTGGTGGGTATTCCAAGTTTTGTAGAGGCACTAAAAAAGGAAATTATTGCCCGAGCAGCTGAGTGGAGGTTTACTGAGGTCAATACGCTTTATTTTGGTGGAGGTACGCCTTCGGTGTTATCTGCCGAGCAGTTGGCCGACATCTTACAAGTCTTGAGCAATCACTATCCCTTGGCATTAAAAGAGTGGACGTTTGAATTGAACCCCGACGATGGCACAGAAGACCAACTGCGTTCGCTGAGAGAAATTGGCGTTAATCGCCTTAGTGTGGGCTTTCAGAGTTTGCGTGATGATGATCTCAACTGGATGGGACGAACACACAGTAGTGCAGATATTCGTTTGTTTCCCGAAAAAGTAAATGCAGCGGGATTTACCAATTATACGGTGGACTTTATTTACGGTATGCCAGGTATGTCTAAAGACGAATGGTTGTCGCAACTGCAGTGGGCGGTTGATGAAAACATTCCACACCTGTCGCTTTATGCGTTAACTGTTGAGCAAAAAACACTGCTCGATCACTGGATACGTCATGGCCGATTTGCCGCACCAGATGAATCACAGCAAGCCGATGCGTTTTTAGCCGCCGATGTTTTTTTGGAAAAAAATGGATTTCAACATTACGAAGTGTCCAATTACGGAAAGCCGGGAATGAAAGCCCTTCATAACAGCAATTATTGGTTTGGCGAACCTTACATGGGCTTTGGACCATCGGCACACTCGTTTGACGGTGCACAAAGACGTTGGAATGTGGCCAACAACGCCAAATATATGCGCGGACTGGAAGGCAAAAACAACTGGTTTGACCACGAAGTACTCAGCATAAAAGACCGCATCAACGAAGCCGTAATGCTGGGACTTAGAACGCAAAAAGGCATTGATCTCAGTCGTATAGCCGACATTGGCGGGGATAATGCCGTTGATGCATTGATGGCGCGTGTGAATGAATCCGACCATCAAGGTGTTTTAAAACGGATGGATGGGTTTTTGGTTTTGGAAAGGGAGAGGTGGCTATATGCCGATGGAATTGCCTCTGAATTGTTTTGTGACGATTTGTAGATACAAGGCATGATTTTGGGCAAATGTTTGGAATGCATATATTTTATCTATCTTTGCGGCATTGTGAAAATGCGTTGTAAAGCTTGTGAAATCACGGGGTTTTGACAGAATATTCAAGGCAGTTAATAAGCGCGTAAAAATCATTGAATGCAGAGAAAAGTCATTCTTATCATATTGGATGGTTGGGGCATTGCCAAAAACCCAAATGTATCGGCCATAGACAAGGCACACACGCCATTTGTCGACAATTTATATCATGTTTCCGCCCATAGCAGATTAGAAGCATCTGGTTTGGCGGTGGGATTGCCTGATGGACAAATGGGCAATTCAGAAGTAGGACACATGAATTTGGGTGCTGGCCGGGTGGTCTACCAAGATTTGGTTCGTATCAACAACGACATTGACAACGGAGATTTTTTTAAAAATGCCCAACTGAATCAAGCACTGGATAAAGCCAAGGCGTCCAACCGCCCTATGCACATTATGGGCTTGCTTTCCGATGGAGGTGTACACGCGCACATCAATCACATCATGGCTTTGGTTACCGCGGCGAAAGAAAAAGAAGTGCCCGTTAGACTGCACATGTTTACTGACGGCCGCGATACCGACCCCCAAGGAGGTGTGTCGTATATGAAGACCTTACTCAATCATATTGATCACATTAATGCCGATGCCAAAGTGGCCTCTATTGTAGGACGCTACTATGCCATGGACAGGGACCAGCGTTGGGAGCGCATTAAGTTGGCTTACGATCTTTTGGTTCACAAAAAAGGCAAAGAGTCATCAAATGTTACGCAGGCTTTGTCTGCAAGCTATGCCGATGGCGTTACCGATGAATTTATTAAGCCTATATGGTTAGGTGATGAACACGACAACATTCGCGATGGTGATGTGGTGGTGAACGCCAATTTCCGCACCGATCGCGGACGACAAATCACTCAAGCTTTATTCGTTCGTCCGTTTGAAGCACAGCAAATGAAACCCCTGAAGTTGCAGTACCATACTATGACGCGTTATGACGAATCATTTGAAAATATTGGCGTATTGTATGAAAAAGACAATTTAATGAATACCATTGGCGAAGTGCTGGCCAATCATGGAAAAAAGCAAATACGCATCGCGGAAACGGAAAAGTATCCGCATGTGACCTTCTTTTTCTCCGGAGGTCGAGAAGAGGCCTTTGCCGGAGAAAAACGCATTTTGTGTCCTTCACCAAAGGTAGCGACTTATGATCTCCAGCCTGAAATGAGCGCTTGGGACATTACGAATGCCATCATACCTGAACTAAAGTCAAGAGAGGCTGATTTTATTTGTTTGAACTTTGCCAATCCAGATATGGTGGGGCACACAGGGGTTATGGAAGCTGCAGTAAAGGCATGTGAAACAGTGGATGCATGCACGAGAGATGTCGTTAATACCGCCTTGGATAATGACTATACATGTCTCATTTTGGCCGATCACGGTAATGCAGATTGTATGAAGAATGAAGATGGAACCATCAATACGGCGCACACCAACCAACCAGTGCCATTTTTTGTATTGGATAACCTTGCACGTCTGCATCTAAAGGATGGGAAACTCGGTGATATCGCGCCCACTGTATTGTCGTTAATTGGTTTGCCAATACCGGAGCAAATGACTGGTAATGTCTTATTGGAGGAAGATGAAAATGTAATTGAATCATGATAAATCCAAATGCCAAAATCATTGCTGTTGACTTTGACGGCACCATTGTAGAAGATGCCTACCCCAAAATTGGCAAGCCAATGCCTTTTGCTTTCGAGGCATTAAAAAAGTTGAGCGCCGAAGGTCACCGTATCATTTTGTGGACTTACCGTTACGGAAAGGAGCTTAGAGATGCCGTTGATTTTTGTGAAAGTAACGGTTTAGAGTTTTATGCCGTTAATAAAAGTTTTCCCGAAGAAGAATTCGATCGAAGGAAAATGTCGAGGAAAATCAATGCCGATGTTTTTGTCGATGATAGAAATTTTGGAGGATTAAAAGGTTGGGGGGAAGTTTATCAAGAGATTTCCCAAGGCAAAGAATTATCAAAGAAAAAAACACAACAAAGATCCAAGAACAAGTGGTCTAAATTTTTTAAATAACCGTATGATTCACTACAAATCAAAAGAAGAAATTGAAATCATTAGATCATCAGCATTATTGGTGTCTAAAACATTGGGTATGTTGGCCTCAGAAATCAAGCCGGGCGTTTCGCCATTAGAGCTCGACAAAAAAGCAGAGGCCTTCATTCGCGATCACGGGGGAATTCCAGGTTTTTTAGGCATGTATGATTTTCCCAACTCGCTTTGCACTTCGGTTAATGAGCAAGTGGTTCACGGGATTCCCACAAAGAAGCCTTTGGAGAATGGCGACATCATTAGCATTGACTGTGGTGTGTTTATGAACAATTACTACGGAGATCACGCCTATACATTTGAGGTTGGAGAAGTATCCGATGAGGTAAAACAATTGTTGCAGGTTACTCACGAAAGTTTAGAACTGGGGATTGCTGCTTGTCGGGTAGGCAATCGCATTGAGGATATTGGGCACGCTGTGCAAACGCATGCCGAAAAACACGGTTATGGGGTTGTAAGAGAATTGGTTGGTCACGGATTGGGTAAGAGCATGCACGAAGATCCTCAAGTTCCCAATTACGGTAGGCGAGGTCGTGGCAAAAAAATCAAAGAAGGCTTAGTGGTGGCGATAGAGCCGATGATTAACATGGGCACACATCGCGTGAAGCACCTGTCAGACGGATGGAGTATTGTAACCTTAGACGGAAAGCCATCGGCACATTTTGAACACGATGTAGCGGTAGTTAACGGAAAGCCGGAGGTGCTTTCTACCTTCGATTATATCTACGAAGCCATCGGAACGCCAGCGTATATAAAGGAATTTTCAGGTAGGTAGGGGGCCAGCCTTGTGCTGACCCAAGCAGGCATTAGACTTTACAGGCAGCTATTAACTGACAGCGCGGAGCTTTTCTTGAGAGTATCGCCCAAACTTAGCCTCTGCATATTCAAGTGTTAGAGTAAACGCTTCATTGCTGTCATCACCTGGAAGATCAAACATGGCATCGGTAAGAATGGCTTCGCAAATGGAGCGAAGGCCGCGAGCCCCCAATTTAAATTCAATGGCTTTTTCTACAATAAAGTCAAGCGTATCGGTTGGTACTTCTAAGGTAATACCATCCATGGCAAATAGTTGCTTATACTGCTTGATGATGGCGTTTTTAGGCTTGGTTAGAATATCGCGCAAAGCTTGAGCGTCAAGCGGATTCAGAAAAGTCAAGACAGGCATACGACCAATCAACTCAGGAATTAAACCAAAGCTTTTAAGGTCTTGCGGCGCTACGTAAGACAGCAAGTTTTCCTTGTCTACACTTCCCGATTCTTTCTTGTGATTTTGAAATCCGACCGAGCTGGTATTGAGACGCCTTGCAATGTGTCTTTGAATGCCATCAAAGGCGCCACCAGCAATAAAAAGAATGTTTGAGGTATCAATTTCCACAAACTTTTGGTCGGGGTGTTTGCGACCACCTTGCGGAGGTACGTTCACTTTAGAGCCTTCGAGCAATTTAAGCATGGCCTGCTGAACCCCTTCGCCAGAAACATCTCTAGTTATGGATGGGTTATCGCTTTTTCGGGCCACTTTATCGACCTCATCGATAAACACAATGCCACGTTGAGCGGCATTGACGTCGTAATTGGCCGCTTGCAGTAGTCGCGACAAAATACTTTCTACATCTTCTCCAACATAACCAGCTTCAGTAAGAATGGTGGCATCGACAATGGTGAAAGGGACCTTCAAAAAACGGGCGATGGTTCGAGCCAGTAACGTTTTACCAGTTCCTGTTTCACCCACCATCATGATGTTGGATTTTTCTATTTCAACTTCTTCCTGTTCTTTGTAATTCAATCGCTTATAGTGATTGTATACGGCAACAGAAAGGATTTTCTTCGCTTCGTCTTGACCAATTACATATTGATCCAAGTGCGCTTTAATATCACGGGGCAAAATATTTGAGAAATCCCCACTAAACGATTCGCCATCACCTTTACTTTCAAGCTCTTCACTGATGATGTTGTGGGCTTGTGAAATACACTGGTCACAAATATGGGCATTGACACCAGCTATAAGCATTTTGGTGTCTTTTTTTTCTCGCCCACAGAATGAACAGTTCATGTATGGTTTTCTACTCATAATGAGATAAGGTGATGGTGTTTGCTTATTTGTTGCGTTTGCTTTTGAGTACTTCGTCAATCATTCCATACTCAAGTGCCTCTTGGGCAATCATCCAGTAATCGCGATCACTGTCGTCTTCCACTTTTTCAAATGATTGTCCGGAGTGACTAGAGATGATTTCGTAGAGCTCTTTTTTAAGCTTTAGGATTTCACGAGTGGTGATTTCAATATCAGATGCTTGACCTTGAGCTCCGCCTAGTGGCTGGTGAATCATCACACGTGAGTGAGGCAATGCGGTGCGCTTACCTTTTTCACCGGCGCACAAAAGCACAGCGGCCATTGATGCAGCAATACCGGTACAAATGGTTGCTACATCGGGAGACACCACTTGCATGGTATCGTAAATACCCAATCCAGCATACACAGATCCGCCCGGAGAGTTGAGATAAATCTGGATGTCTTTCTTGGCATCAACCGATTCTAAAAACAACAATTGGGCTTCTACGATGTTGGCCACTTGATCGTTGATGGCCGTTCCAAGAAAAATAATGCGGTCCATCATCAATCTTGAAAAAACGTCCATTTGTGCAACATTCATTTGACGCTCTTCAATAATGTAAGGCGTTAGTGAAGACGTTATATAATTACCAACATGCAGGCTGCTTAAGCCGTGATGTTTGGTGGCGTAGTGGGCAAATTCTCTTCCGAAGTCCATATATTCGTATTTTTTATGTTCTTAAACGCAAACCTCAGTGGTTTGTTTTGGTCGTGCAAGTTAATCTCCGCAGGGGATAAATTCAAACGGCAATTAACGATGAAATCCAATACGTCACAATAATTGGGTTTTATTGACGGCTACTATTTTGAAGCCTCTTTGATGAACTTATCCCAGCTCATCTTTTTGCTCTTAGCGTTCACTTTTTCGTCAAAAATGCTGGTCAAATGGCCAATCATCAATTCGTCGACGATACGTTGTCTTTGCTCTTCATTATCGAGCGCTTGTTTGGCAATACCGTTGAGAATTTCGTCCATATCATCGGCACCACCTGGAAGTTGGAACTGATTGCGAAGACGCTCTTTCATAGCGGCCATGATAGAGGCTTCGTCTATCACCACTTCATGGTCGCGTAGAATGCTGTCGCGAATAAATTGCCATTTGATGGCTGGAAGTACCGATGGCATCTGTTCTTCAGCCTCTTTTTCACTCATAGGCTCTTCACCTGATGTGCTCAACCAGCGCTGAAGGAACTTTTCGGGCATGGTAACATCCATTTCCATTAGTTTTTCGTAAACTTGATTAAAAAGATACTGGCTTGATTGCTTACTAAATTCGGCTTTAAGTTGCTCGCCTAGTCGGTTGCGGAGTTCTTCTTCCGAAGACACCACACCTTCTCCAAATGCTTTGTCAAATAACTCTTGATTGAGTTCAGCAGACTTTAAGCGACTAACCTTGTCGATTTCGAAGGTAAACAATCGAGCGTTGTCTAAATCACCTTGGTCAAAGCCGGTAACCGACGCTTCGTTAAAACCCTCTTTGATGTCTTTGTCTAAGTTAAGCACACCATTATCTCCAGTTTTTTTTCCTACCCAGTTTTTGGCGGCTTTATCGGTTAAAGCGCGTAGAGGAAGTGAGCCCTCTTTTTCGAGGCGTTCTTCGCCTTCAAGTGGGTTACCTTTACTGTCGGCTTGAATATACTTACCTTGGAGGAAGTCTTCTCTTTCGGCCACTTCAATGTCTTCCATGCTGCCAAAACGACGTGCGAAATTATCGACTTCTTCATCGAGGGTTTTGTCGTCCAATTCGATTTCCGCCTTTGTTAAGCCTTTGACAGCGCTTAGGTCGATATTAATTTCCGGCTCGATGCCAATTTCAAACTCGAAGGTCATGGATTCGTCTTTCTCCCAGTCGATGTCGTTGTTAGGCACAGGTACAGGGTATCCAATGATGTTGATTTTATTTTCGCCAATGTATTTATTGACTTCTGTGCTTAGTAGGGCGTTGACCTCCTCATACATCAATGGCTTTTCGTATTGCTTGCGAATAAGACCGATGGGCACTTTCCCCGGACGAAATCCTGGGATATTGGCTTTTTTGCGGTAGTCGCGCAATTTTTCCTCTACTTTCGGCTGATAGTCGTTCTTCTCAATTTCTACACTGATGACGTCGTGTAGCTCATTTATTTGGCGTTGAGATATTTTCATGTAAATGCGTGGTATTTTAAAATGGCTGCAAATTTACGAAACACTTTTTATAACTCTCGGCATTATATGCGTAAATCATGGTTACTATCTTTGGTTGCATTTGCGCGCTATTCTGTGGTGTAAAATATTGTCGACGTATTAATTTAAGTGTATTGTATACAGTTGTTTACAGGTTATTAAATGTGTTTTAAGTCAAAAAGAGTTGATTGTGATTTAGAGTTTTTAGTTTAAATTAATGTTATCGCTTTGGCATTAATTTCTTAAAATGTATTTTTACCGTTGGAAATTTCTCTTGTTGCTGTATGCGTTGTTTATTTTCAATCATGCGTTTAACAATTGGTTTGAAGTTAATAATATTTAAAGTCACATAAAATGATAAAAAATTACTTTTGTTCCTTTGTCTTGATTTTCTTGGCTGGTTTTACATTATTGGCACAAGATCGAGAAAATGGTAAGCCATATTGGTCATTGGGTATTGATGGAGGAGGTATGTATATTGTTAATTCAAAGTTTACCGAGACCAATTTTCACGGATACCGCTTGCCATTGGCAGGACAGGTCTATGCACATTACCATTTTAATGAAGCGTTTGGTGTTAAGGGAAATATCTTTACAGGTATATCAACGGGATCTGATGGTGCCGGTCAATACTACGAAGGTTATTATGGCGAAAGTGACATCAGATTTACGTTTAACGCCCTTGCACTTAGAGGAGAAGGGGTGTCTGATCGAACCAGATTGGAGTTGGATTTAGGTGTTGGAGGTATGATGTTTAATTCCACCATGCTCCAGCGTACCAATGATAATGTGCGGCCAAGGTTGTTAACCCGTATTCCGGCAAACAGAAGCTCCTCAAGCTTGGCCACGATTATAGCCGGATCTGTCAGGTTTTCGACGACAATATTTAATGATCTTAGCGTCAATTTTGGTGGACAGATTTTTATGGCTTTAGGAAATCAATGGCTTGATGCCTATGCTGAAGAAAATGATCACAGTGACTTTGTTATTATGCCGTTTGTAGGCCTGTCGTATGCCTTCAAGAATGTTGCAGCCAGTGATCAGGTCATTATTGATGAAACCAAATACCAAGCGCTTAATAACAACATAGCGGAGCTGAAACAGAAAGTTGAAGAAGAAAAGCTGAAACGCGATGTTATGACTGAAGACTTTGACGCCATGTCTAAGGCACTACAAAGAGAAATGGATGCATTGTTGAATGAAGTTGATTCTATGCAGGCTTTGGTTGCAGGACAGCGCGCATCTGAACGTGTAGTAGACGCAAAGACTGACTTTGCCATCGTAAAAGATGATAGTGATGACGCTATGTGGCGTGTTGTGGTTGGGAGTTACCCCACTAAAGAACTGGCCAATAGGTTTGTAGCAAGAACACAACTCAGCAAAAAGGAAATGATCATCCTTTACTCTGAGCGCACTCAGACTTACCGAGTTATTTACAAAAGCTTTGCTGCTTTAAACGAGGCCATTGAAGCCCGTGAAGCCGCACGCAAAGAGGTCTCTGATGCTTGGATTATCAAGCTGTAAATTTGAGGAATAACTTGCTGCATGAAGATTGGTGAATTTTCGTATTGTTTTTTTACGTAATGCGCGTATGGTCAAAAAAATTCGATCAAAATACACTTTGGTTTATGCATGAAAATAGCGTTACTTTTGTGCGCCTAATAATTCATACCAAATAAGATGCTTTCAGAACAGGAAATTCAACGCCGTGAGGCGCTTAGCCGATTACGTGAACTTGGTTATGAGCCGTATCCTGCCGCAGGATATCAAGTAACCCACACAGCAGAAGATATTCTCAAAGGATTTGAAGAAAAACCGGACGATTATAAACAGGTATCGCTTGCTGGTCGTATTATGAGCAAGCGCATTATGGGTAAAGCCGCTTTTTCTGATTTGAAAGATCACACTGGCCGCATCCAGTTGTACTTCAATCGCGATGAAATTTGTCCAGATGAAGACAAAACAGCCTATAATGAGGTATATAAGAAACTGACCGACATCGGCGATTTTCTTGGCATTACCGGCGAAGTATTCACAACCCGAATGGGAGAGATTTCAGTTTTGGTGAAGTCGTTTGTCTTTTTGAGTAAAAGTCTACGCCCTTTGCCCATCGTTAAAACCGATGCCGAGGGAAATGTTTATGATGCCTTTACCGATCCTGAGCAACGATACCGTCAGCGCTACGTTGATTTGATTGTCAATTCAGGGGTCAAAGAAACCTTCATGAAACGCGCGCAGATCATCAACAGCATGCGTAATATTTTTAATGAGCAGGGTTATTTGGAAGTGGAAACCCCAATTTTACAGCCCATTCCAGGCGGAGCGGCTGCTCGTCCATTCATCACCCATCACAATGCACTTGACATTCCCCTCTATTTGCGAATTGCGAATGAACTATATCTAAAGCGTCTCTTGGTGGGCGGTTTCGATGGCGTATATGAATTTGCCAAAGATTTCCGAAACGAAGGGATGGACAGAACCCACAATCCCGAGTTTACCGTGATGGAAATTTATGTGGCTTACAAAGACTACAAGTGGATGATGACGTTCACGGAAAAGATGCTTGAAAGGGTAGTGAAAGAGGTAAATGGCGAAACGACAAAGGTGACCTTTGGAGACAATACCATAGATTTTAAAACGCCTTTTAAGCGTGTTCCTATTCTTGAGGCCATCAAAGAACACACGGGCTTTGACGTATCTAATATGGATGAAAATGAGTTAAAGGAGGTATGCAAAAAGCTCAATATTGACACCGATGATACGATGGGTAAGGCCAAGCTGATTGATGAAATTTTTGGTGAAGCCTGTGAAAAGCACTATATCCAACCGACCTTTATCACCGACTACCCCAAAGAAATGTCGCCCTTGTGTAAGCGCCATCGCGATAATCCCAACTTGACCGAACGCTTTGAGTTGATGGTAAATGGCAAAGAATTGGCCAATGCCTACTCAGAACTCAACGACCCCATCGACCAACGTGAACGCTTCGAAGAACAACTTATGCTTAGCGAGAAAGGTGACGATGAGGCCATGTTTATTGATCATGATTTCTTGCGTGCGCTCGAATATGGCATGCCGCCTGCAGCTGGTTTGGGTATTGGCATCGACCGCTTAACCATGTTTTTGACCAACAACAGCAGCATTCAGGAAGTACTGTTCTTCCCGCAAATGCGCCCGGAGAAAAAAGCAGCGGCTCCACGTAAAGAAGACTTCACTAACATTGGCGTACCCGAAGCATGGGTAGAGCATGTGATGAAGCATTACCCAAGTGTGAAACAGCTCTTGGAAGCCAAGCCAACCCAAGTACACCAAGCATTAAATGGCTACCGAAAAAAGAATAAGTTAGCCATCGATGCCCTTCAGTTAGTAGACGTTGAAAATTGGTATACCAGTCAATCGTAATTCGTTGTATATTTACAGTTCGTATTAAGGCGACATATACTTTTGATTGATGGCCTTTTTTAAAATGCAAAAATGGCCATTTATCTTGTGGTTTAACCAATGAAACAAATCTAATGAAAGCGATACATTTTATTCTCATGTCTGCATTGTTTTTCGCACTTACCGCTTGTGGTGGCGATGATGATGATGAACTAAAGCCGTTGGATATCAATATGGCAGAGGAGCTTCCCGGTTACTGGGAGACCACCTACTTACATGCAGATTTGGTTGCTTCTATACCACCTTTGTTTGTTTCCGTCGAAATTAAAAACGAAAATATTAGCGGTGGTGTTACTTTTTACTTTGATGAGAACGACGACCAAAAAGCAAAGTTTGACGTTGTTACCGATATGACCATTACGGCGTCACTGGGTAATTTTAAATTGCACGAGGAAAGTGAAGATGAAGTGCCTATAGATAACCGTTTAAGTTGGGAGATTATCGACAATAACTTCTTTCGTTTTTACGTCAACGACACGACAGATCGACCCATCGAAATGTTTGAATACATTGCCTTTGATGACCTTACTTTTTTTGCTGTGGAAAAAACAGAAGAATATCTTGACCTTCGCGCAGAAGTTGATGTGATGAATAACTTTGGTGACTTAGCCACCGAAGTGCCTGAACTACCAACAGGTGATATTCCAACCAAAGGCACCATTTATATTCGCTTGCAAAAGGTCGCTGTCGATTAAAAGCGTTTAACAAATTACATTTTTCATATGAATGCATTGAATATTTTTAAGCGTTACAGTTTTTTCGCCTCAACTTTAGTTGTGCTGTTTACCGCCTGTAGTAGTGATGATGATGAAGATAACGGCACACCATCAACGCCAGAAACAGTAAGTATCCAAGAGGCAACAACTGGTGAATACGAAATGAAAGCCTTTGATGCTGACCTTGAGGTTGATGTCACCACGCCATTTGGTGGATTGCTGCTTTACGTAACAGTAGAAGGGAAGAATTTTATTGGTAAAGTTTCATTTACTGACCAAAAGGTCGTGTTTGATAATACGCTAGATGCAGTATTAACTTTAGATGTTGGCGGAACCACCAATCCAGACACTCTGGAATTGGAATTAAAGGCTCAAATGACCTATGAAATTCTAGGTGATAACGAATTGCGATTCTATGTGGATGAAAATGACCCCAACGACGAACCCTTAAGACTGGTCAGTGGCTTAGAGCTAGACGATATAACATTAAGTGTTGTGGAGCGAACCACTCAACGATTTTGTTTACAAGGCGATGTCGATGCAGATGTTGATTTGGGTGGCGCTTTACCTGGAGTTAGCGGAAGTCATCCCACCACTGGAATCATCAAAATTACTTTGGAGCGTTAGATTGACGGGCGGTTAAGCCATTAACAAATGCCCGCACAATTCTATTGAAATGTCTTGGTTGATCGACATTCACCACGTGGCCACTTTCTGGTACAATCACCAAACGTGCATTCTCGTGCCTAGAGGCCACCATTTTTACTGAGGGCAAAAACATGTAATCTTCATCACCCATGACGTATAAAACTGGATGTTGGGTGTTGTTTTCACGAAAAAACTTCATAAGAGGTTTTATCTGACGCGTGATACCAATCCACCTGAGAAATTCTTGGTGATAGAGTTTTTTGGCTTGTCTGACAAAGAGATTTCTCGATTTTCTATGGCGTTTACGAGGCATAAGGATAAACGCATAAATCTTATAAATCCAGATAAAGGGCAGCAGCTTTTTAACTCTGTGGACCAGCCACACCAAAAATCTAGAGCGCAAATTGAATTTTACGATGGCTCCTCCCATAATCAAAGACGAAACGTGCTCTGGATAGTCTTCGGCAATCTTTCTAATAACTAAGGTCCCTAAAGAAATGCCTACCATGTGAGCGGGAGGGATGTTGTGGTGCTTTAAAACATCTACAACATCTTTGCAAATCTCCTCAAATGCATGAGGCTCGTTGGAAATCCAATCGCGAAAAAACACAGAACCACCATGGCCGCGCAAGTCGATCAGTAAAATGTTGTAACTTCCATCGCGGAAGTTGCGAAGCTGCTTAAACCATACCGTACTGCTGCCACCGGCGCCGTGCACAAAGACCAACCAAGGTGCATCTTCATTTTTGCTCCTATGAATGGTGTGATGTAGCAATTTATTTTCAGACATTGGACTGAGGTAAAGTTAACCGTAACAAAGCTTCTTTTCTAACTTCCATAACGCGAAAAAAGTTCTGGCGCTCATTTTCGTCGATGGGCTCTGCAGATGGCAGCTCTTCTTTTAGCGGATCAACTTGCACGCCATTTTTCCAAAAGCGATAGCAAACATGCGGTCCGGTTGCGAGTCCGGTGCTGCCCACATATCCAATCACGTCTCCCTGAGAAACGTGTTTGCCATTTTTCATCCCTTGGGCAAATTTACTCATGTGTAAATATTGGGTGCTGTAGGTGCTGTTGTGACGAACTTTGACAAAGTTACCATTTCCGCTGGTATAACCCATCTTTTCTATTACACCATCGGCTGTCGTTCGTATTGGCGTTCCGGTAGGAGCAGCGTAGTCGGTGCCCAAATGTGGTTTCATTTTTTTCAGTACCGGGTGAAAACGCTTGGGATTATATCGACTGCTGATGCGGAAGAAGTCTAATGGCGCCTTGAGGAAGGCTTTTCTCATCGCGTCGCCATCTTCATTAAAATATCCCCTGTAGGTGTCGTCTTCATTTTGATAGTAAAAGGCAAATAATTCTTTGCCGCCGTGGTAAAATAACGCAGAGGGAATTTTGCCATAGCCAACAACAGCTGTGTCGTCAACCACTTTCAATTCGTAGGTAAGCTTGATGTAGTCGCCTTTCTGTATGCGAAAAAAGTCAATGACCCAACCATATACATCGGCCAGGTGCATGATGACTTGCACAGGTACGCCTTCATTGCGTAAATCTTGATACAAAGAGGAGCGAACAATCGTTGTTGCCGTATCAACCCGGATGCTGGTTTCCTTTTCGTGACGAACCACTTTAAGGGTGTCGTTGAGGTCAAATTGGTAGTATACCAAAGGGCTTTTTTCGTAGATCAGGTGACTGGGTAGTGAATCACGAGATTTGTTGTAAACCCAATGATAAGCCTCCCCAACTTTTACGTAGCGTGCATCAAATACGCCTTCAGCGGCTTGGACAATGTTGTGTACTTGAATGTGACTGAAGCCAACAGAAAGAAAAAGTGCGCCTAAGGTTTCCCCGGACTTTAGTGATGCATCGGTGATTTTGAATTGCGTTGTATCAAAACCAAATCGCTTTGGGGTTTCTACGGGCACCGCTTCGTGAGTAGTGACTTTGTCTTCTTCCGCGACCGTTTCCGTTTCGGATTGTTTGATCCACTGACTCAATAAAAATATTGTTGGGAAAGAAATCAAAAGGACAGTGGCCACAATTGCTTTTGATATCCTGTACCTGTTGCTTTTTTTATGCATTGTTCAAATCCTTCAAAACCGATTCAACCCATGTTTTTCCCCATTCCTGAATTTCTTGTTCAGACCAAAGTTCTGGGTAGAAAATGCGTTTTTGAAAACGAGGAGGCAGGTATTTCTGCCAGTTGGTGCCTCCGGTTGCTGCTACGTCTTCCGGGCGGCGAGCCAGATAGGCTACGGCTGTTTTGTAGTGTTGCAGTGGCCAATTGACATTGACATTATAATCAAGAACCCGTAGCGCCTTAATGATCTCATTTTTCAGTTCTTCGCTACATTCACAGCGCTTAAACTGCTGCCAAATGTTGTTGTTGTTGTAATTGCGTGCATCTTCGATAAACGCTTGGTTGTACTTGTCTTCAAACTGCTTAAGCGTGAGGGTTTTTTCGCCAGTTTCAGCGATGGTGGCTCCATTGCGCCAGTAGATATACTCCATTTGATCTTCAATGCTCGCGCCTTTCAAGCGATCGCGGTGTTCTGCATCTACCAGATTGATCAAGTCTGTACAACCAATCTCAATTTGACGGTATTGCCCGGACTGAAACCCACTGGCAGGAATCAAGGCCAATCTAAACTTGAGGAACTCTTCTCGCTTCATGCCTTTTTCCATCACCCCAAACGATGTGGTCAATGCCAAAAAATAACGGTTGATACGCTCAATCTTCTCTAAAAACTCTTGGGCATCTGGTTTTTCCCACGCATTGATTTGGCGAATTTCGTGCAGAGACAACTTAAAGTATAGCTCTGTGATTTGATGATACATGATGAAAATGGGTTCATCGGGTATATCGGTACGCGGCTTTTGCAAACTAAGCAATGTATCTAAGTGGATGTAGTCCCAATAAGTGATGTAATTGGCATACAACAGTCCATCTAAAAAGGCTAAGAGGTCTTGTCCGCTCGCTTCGTATTTTTGAGCGAGTAAATCAATTCGCTTCTGCAATTCACTGTTCATGCTGTTGGGGTATGGGGTGGTTTGGGGGGCGTAAAAATTCGTCGGCTAAAATACGTGAAATGTGGGCAATGGGCAATAAAAAAGCCCCAACTTCATGTTGAGGCTTTTTTTTGATATTGGTGGAGATAGTCGGAGTCGAACCGACGACCTCTTGCATGCCATGCAAGCGCTCTAGCCAGCTGAGCTATACCCCCGTATTTCAAAAATGCAGCCGCAAAGATACAACCACCAAAAAAATACACAACGATTTTTTTATTGACGATGGTTTTTTCTTGACCTTCTCATGATTACATTTGTCATCATGCTCAATCGATTGTTTTTCAAACCCATTGACAACGCAGCACTCGTCATCTTTCGGTGGCTGTTTGGACTGTTGATTTTTCTGGAATCCGTAGGCGCTATTTTTACTGGATGGGTGCGGGTGAATATGGTAGAGCCAACGTTCTCCTTTACGTTTATTGGTTTTGAGTGGATGAATGTATTGCTGGGTCCACAGATGTATATCTACTACACCGTTATGGGTGTATTTGGACTCATGGTGATGGTCGGTTGGCGTTATCGACTGGCCATGGTAGCGTTTACTCTTATGTGGACCGGTACCTATCTCATGCAGAAAACCTCGTATAACAATCACTATTACTTGTTGGTGTTGGTGAGTTTTATCATGTGCTTGCTCCCTGCACACCATTTCGCATCTGTAGATGTAAAAACCGGCAGGGTTCGTTCAAGGCATCACATGTACAACTGGCATCGCTGGTCGCTTATCCTGATGATGACCATTGCCTATGTGTATGGCAGTGTGGCCAAGATTTATCCCGATTGGTTAGACGCCACTTTTATTCGACGTGCATTTACCAATCGCTACCAAACCCCTTGGTTGAATGAACTATTTAGCCAATCAGGGTTTCATTATTTTATCAGCTATACCGGCATTTTGTTCGATATGTTTATTGTTCCTGCCTTACTTTGGCGAAGAACACGAACAATCGCTGTTGTAGCCTCATTTGTGTTTCACTTGTTTAATTCAGCGGTGTTTCAAATTGGCATATTTCCGTATATGTCATTGGCTTTTATACTCTTCTTTTATCCGCCTGACTATATTCGCCGCAGGTTTTTGTCGAGCAAACCACCTTCATTGATGAGGCGTGTACAACTACCAAAACGTGCAGTCTTAGTAAAAGGCTTTGTTTTGGTGTTTTTTGCGGTACAACTCGTTCTTCCGTTGCGCCATTATTGGATAGACAGCAATGTGTTTTGGTCGGAAGAAGGCCACCGTATGAGTTGGCGTATGATGCTTCGTAGTAAATCGGGTTATGTAACGTTTTATACCGTTGATAAAAACACCGAAGAGCGTAAATCGGTGCAATTAAGTGCGCACTTAACGGCTAAGCAAGTCAGGGGTTTGGCCACGCATCCGGATATGATTTGGCAGTTTGCCCAATATCTCCACAGAATTAACGAAAAAGAAGGCCTTGATGTTGCGGTTTACGCCGATGCTCGGGTGAGTTTAAACGGTAGACCAAAAGTGCCTCTGATTGATTCTAACGTTGACTTGGCAGGGGTGCAGTGGCAGCATTTTTCTGCGAATCCTTGGATTACAGATTTTTCTTTTGAGTAGGTTTTTTGATTAAACTGCTTTTAACAACGAAAAGCACGAAAGACACGAAAATTTGCGTTGCAAATATGATTTGCCACGAATGTCACAAATGGCTTGATATGGTCTGGGGTCGGAGGTCTGGGGGTCGGAGGTTGACAATTCGTAATGCTACGCACGCATGGAGTACTGCGTACGCATGGGTTGCTGTCGCAAGCATGGGGTACTGCGTACGCATGGGTTGCGAATGCGTATAAAGGCCAAATATTATTGAGTACATGCATCCAAACCTCCAAACTCCCAAACCTCCAAACAGATACAATCCTAAGGCTTTAACAAATCGAATATTGGCGTTTACATGCATTCGTAAACCAGACCCCAGACCCCCGACCTCAGACTACATCATACGGCCATAATCACTATACAACCCTAAAGCTGTAACAAATCGAATATTGGCGTGTACATGCATTTGCATACCAGACCCCAGACTCCCGACCTCCGACCATACCAACCAGCCATTATTGCCATACGTGAACCCATGCGCGCGTAGCGCACCAAGCGTACGCAGTACCCCATGCGTGCATCA
>JAIUMB010000025.1 GCA_022565745.1 Cryomorphaceae bacterium
AATACTTCTTACCTTCTAAATCCCATACATATACACCTTCGGCTTTGTCTATAACTACCGGAAGTGGGTGGTAATTGTGGGCACCGTATTTATTTTCAAGTTCAATGGCTTGTTCAGAAGTTAATTTAGTAGACATAAAAAATTAGTTTTTTTGATAAATCATTCGGCCTGCAAGTTCCGAAATATCATTGGGATAAAGAAATATTTTTGGCTTGCCTGATGAAGTGTAAGCCCATTGATTTACAAGGTATATCTTTTTCGGTTGCCAGTACTTGGGCAGCATTTTAAACATCTTTAGCATTTTATCAATATCTGGATGGTTTAAAACAAGCAAAACGGGTACTTGTCCAAAATCATCATCTGGCACGCCAACCAGTTGCACGTTTTGACCACCAATGTCTTTCCACAACCGATACCAATCATTGAGGTGAATTTTAATACCACCTGAATTGATGACGTGATCACCGCGATGTAAAAACACAAATCGGCGACTGTCGATCAGCTTGACAACATCGTTGGTTTGTAGGTCTTTAATACCGAGCTCTTCATCGTTGATGATTAATGTGCCTTGATCTGATGTTGCAAAATGTACGCCTTGCAGTGCTGTGAAATGGTTGCTCTTTCCTGGTTGCATCAATGCCACATTTGAAAGGGTTTCGGTCATTCCATAACTGTGAAAGACATTTGAAGGATACGACTTAACTTCAGGTCTTAACACACCTCCACCGATAAGCACGCGCTTACATGTGGACAAGAATTTGGTGTTGGCATACCACTGAGCAGGAGTTACCGAAATTAAATCTACGGGCGTTTGCATGGGGATGCTTATGGATGGCTGACAAACGAAAAGTTTCATTTTAAAAATCAAAGCGCGGTAGAGTAGCATTCGGCCACCTGTAGTTTCCGCTGGCAAAACCAGAGCTGAATCTCCTGAATCAATGCCCAAAGCCGACATGGTTCGCTTGGCACTGGCCTCAACTTGCTGAGCAGTAAAGCTTATCTCTTTAGGCCTGCCCGTACTTCCGCTGCTGTTTAAATAAACATGTTTTCCGAGTAAAAAATCTTCGATATACGCCTTGATGTTTTGCATCTCCTCAGGCCAACCATCGGTGAGAATAGGTTTTGAAAAATCCAATTTAACATATGGATGATCTCCCATGGTATTGCATTCTATTGATATTGGTCTCGGCAAAAATACGCCGTTAATAAACAACAGCAGATGCTAATAAATGTTGCTTTTTCAATTTGTTTTAAGCTTCTATTTACATCCACTTTTAAAGAAAAAAAGACTTCCTTATCGGCTTAGGCCAATCTCCTGACAGCCATTGGGAGCAACACAAACCCGTGACGCTATGATTTACATATCTGGCAACAGTCGCGTGAGCATTACCAACTCCACCTTTTCCACCAGTGACCGTTACGGATTAAGAGTAACCAGCGAAAATGGTGTGTTGCCCGACTTTAAAGACAATGTCATAAAGCATTGTGATTTATACCCAATTGGTCTTGATAATTTCTACCAATGCATTAACTTTGATGCAAGTTCAGATTTCAGTCAAGGGAACTCTAACAATGTTGTTCGCGTGAATAGCAGAAGGGTTGTGCAGTCATTAACCATTCCAAAACTTAGTGGCCCCTATGAATTGCACGGAAGTGTGCAGTTTGATAATGAAGTAGAGGTAGAAGCTGGCACGCACATTAAAATGGCTGCTGGTTCAAGAATTACCATTAATAGCAACAGTTCGTTAAAGTGTATTGGCACAACAACAGAACGCATAATCTTCGAAGGCAGTCAAGCCGCACCCGGCTTTTTTGATTGCATAAGATTCAATAACACCAACAACCTAAACAATGAGTTTCAGTTTGTGGATGTCAACTATGGTGGAGGAAGCAACATTTACCCAGCTGCCATTTACTTGTCTTCCTCATCTATATTTAAAATGGGTAATTCAAGTGTGAATCACAGCTCCAGTAATGGCATTTCTGGCAGCAACAATGCCGTATTTGAAGACGATGGAAACAACACTTTCAACGGCAACGTTTTAGACGACATCGACCTCTAACTTTTGCTGTAATTTTTCTTTCATAACCAAGAGCTGCTCAGTTGAGCGGCTCTTTTTTTTGCAACTCCCTCATTCGTGCAGAATTATACTATTTTAAAATTATCATATTTCATTAATTTTTGTTTTACAGTTAATTATAATAAATTTTTTACCATAAATAGTTTGCACTATATATTTGCAAAAAACACCAACTAAACTAAATCAAGTCATGAAAAAACCAATGTTACGCAAACTCTATTTTATTCCTGCTCTTTTTATTGCACTTCTCATGCATTCGTGTTCTAATAATGAAGGCTGTACTGACCCTGTAGCCATTAACTACGATGAAAATGCTGAAGAAGACGATGGCAGCTGCGAGTATGACGAAGGCGACCCTCAAGAAATATCTGGCACCATCAACACCCCCACAACTTTTTCCAACATTTTCTCATCTAAGCATGTGTATGACTACATTGTAACTGGGAATGTTACCATTGATGCTGCTGTTACTATTGATCCCGGTGTAAGGATACTTATGAAGTCAGGTGCGCAAATTACTGTTCGTTCAGAAGGATCATTAGATATAAGCGGCACCCCTGAGGACTCCATCATCATAAGAGGCGAACAAAATATACCAGGGTTTTGGAACTTTATTCGATTCAACGCTAGCAACAATCCAAACAACAAAATAATATACGCAGGTATTTATAATGGCGGTGGAGACAGTCGACGAGACGCCGTGGTCTATCTTTCAAGAAACAGCAGACTGAGCATTGAGAACACAACGATAGCCGTTAGTGAAAGAAATGGATTTGTATCCAGTGGCAGTGATGCCGTGATACCAAGTTTTAAAAACAACCTCATAAAAAGCTGTAACCTCTACCCTGTAGAGCTAAATAATTTTTATCAGTCAGTCAATTTTGATGCCAGCAGCTCATTTGATGAGAGCAATGGTGTTAACTTTGTACGTGTTGGAAACACCACAATACCCAATGCTTTTACCATTCCAAAAATCAATGGCTACTACGAAAAGCACGGCAACACATCACTTGATGGAGACGTTGAAATTGAAGCCGGTACAAATATTAAAATGGGGGCAGGTTCAAGAATTACCGTTAGAAGTAGCGGATCTCTAAAATGCAGCGGATCTCCATCTGAACGCATTACCATAGAAGGCTCTCAAGAGGTTGAAGGTTTTTTTGAATGCATTAGATATAATGGATCAAACAATCCTAATAATGAGTTTCAATATGTAGATGTCAATTACGGAGGAGGCGATAGCAGGTACGATGCTGCAATATATCTCTCTTCAAACTCCAGATTCAAAATGGGTAACTCAAGCATCAATTACAGCGCCCGCTATGGGCTATCAGGCGGGAACAGCGCAATATTTGACGACGACGGGAACAACACATTTACCGGAAACCTCTTGGGGGATATTGATTTGTAATACACAAATACAATAAAGTCTGTCTACTTACTCGATTGAATTGGGGCTGCAATTAATTGCAGCTCCTTTTTTTTACGCAAATCACACTATTATTTTAACCACCAAATACGATACATTTGACTTTGGTATTTTGCACAAATGCCCTATTGTTTAAGCCGCTCAAATAAGTATATTTGCGCATTCTAATAAACGGGTAATTATGTCTGACGATAAAAAAGTTATTTTCTCCATGAGCGGGGTTACAAAAACCTATAGCTCAAACAACAAAACTGTTTTAAAAGATATTTATTTAAGCTTTTACTACGGCGCTAAAATTGGAATTCTGGGTCTCAACGGCTCGGGAAAATCTACACTTTTAAAAATCATCGCCGGTATTGATAAAAACTACCAAGGCGATGTGGTGTTTTCTCCGGGTTACAAAGTCGGCTATCTCGAGCAAGAACCACAATTGGACGAAAGCAAGACGGTTATTGAAGTGGTTCGTGAAGGTGCAGCGGAAACTGTAGCGCTTTTAGAAGAATACAACAAAATCAACGATGACTTTGGTTTACCTGAGGTCTATGAGAACCCCGATAAGATGGAAAAGCTCATGAACCGTCAAGCCGAACTACAAGATAAAATTGACGCCTCTAACGCATGGGAACTCGACACGGAACTCGAACGTGCCATGAGTGCATTGAATTGTCCGGAAAGCGACACCCCAATCAGCGTCCTTTCGGGAGGTGAACGCCGACGCGTAGCACTTTGCCGACTATTGATTTCAACACCAGATATCCTTCTGCTCGACGAGCCCACCAACCACTTAGATGCGGAGTCGGTGCATTGGCTGGAGCAGCACTTACAGCAGTATAAAGGAACCGTTATTGCGGTAACACACGACCGCTACTTTCTTGACAATGTAGCCGGTTGGATTCTTGAGCTCGATCGAGGCGAAGGCATTCCGTGGAAAGGCAACTACTCCAGTTGGTTAGACCAAAAGGCCAAACGTTTGGCACAAGAAGAAAAGCAGGCCAGTAAAAAACGCAAAACGCTTGAACGCGAACTTGAGTGGGTGCGTATGAACCCCAAAGGTCGCCAAGCCAAATCTAAAGCACGTCTAAGCAACTACGAAAAACTACTGAGTCAAGAAGAAAAAGAACAAGAGCAAAAGCTGGAAATCTTCATTCCGCCTGGTCCCCGCTTGGGCACCAATGTGATTGAAGCCAAAGATGTCAAGAAAGCATTTGGCGATAAACTCTTGTATGAGAATTTAAACTTCAACCTTCCTCCTGCCGGTATCGTCGGTATTGTTGGGCCAAATGGCGCCGGTAAAACCACCATTTTCCGCATGATAATGGGGCAAGAACAACCGAATGAAGGCACATTCAATATTGGCGAAACTGTCAAAATTGCCTATGTAGATCAGTCGCATGAAAAACTGGTAGCCGATAAGTCCATTCACCAAATCATTGCCGATGGCGAAGAAGAATTTGAACTCGGTGGCCGACGTGTTAACGCCCGTGCATATTTGAGCCGGTTCAACTTTGCCGGACAAGATCAGAGCAAGCAAGTTGGCGTGCTATCTGGTGGTGAACGCAACCGCTTACACTTGGCCATGGCATTGAAAGAAGGTGGCAACGTACTTCTCCTGGATGAGCCTACCAACGACCTTGATATAAATACGTTGAGAGCGCTTGAAGAGGCGCTAGACAACTTTGCCGGTTGCGCCGTTATCATCAGTCACGACCGCTGGTTCCTCGACCGGGTATGTACGCATATTTTGGCTTTTGAAGGCGACGCACAAGTGTACTACTTCGAAGGCGGGTATACCGACTATGAAGAAAACAAGAAAAAGCGCCTTGGCAATACAGCCGGTACAAGATTTAAGTATAAAAAACTCAAAAAAGACGGTGTGTAAACCACCCACATACGCGTTTTTTTCACCACAAACTAAATCACATTCATGAAGATTGCATACGGTTGGCTCAAAGATTATTTTCCCACAGAGATATCACTGGATGATGCGGCTGAGATTTTAACGGATATTGGCCTTGAGGTTGAAGGGGTAGAATCATTCACCTCTATTCCTGGAAAACTAGAAGGTGTGGTTGTAGGCCACGTATTAACTTGTGGCAAGCACCCTAATGCCGACCGTTTATCGTTGACCACTGTTGATATTGGTGATAAAGAACCCGTTCAAATCGTATGCGGAGCCCCCAATGTTGCTGAAGGACAATATGTGCTTGTCGCTACCGTTGGATGCACCATCTACCCCAATGAAGGCGATCCACTAAAAATAAAAAAGGGGAAAATTCGTGGCGAAGTGTCTATGGGAATGATTTGTGCGGAAGACGAGTTGGGACTGGGACATTCACACGACGGCATTATGGTACTCAAAGCTCCTGCCACGCCAGGAACGCCTGCATCTGAACTCTTTCCTGTTTTTAATGACGATATTTTTGAGATCGGACTCACCCCCAACAGAAGCGACGCCATGTGCCATTATGGCGTTGCCCGCGATCTGAATGCAGCATTGCGCAGCAGACACCAAGTTCATGTGCCGCTTAACCTTAAATCTACCGCCGATTTTGTGGTCGCCGACAATACTGAGCCCATAAAAATCACCATCAAAGACAGCGAACGCTGTATGCGTTATGCCGGCCTTCGAATTTCTGGCATCAAGATGACCAAATCTCCAGCTTGGATGCAGGCCAGATTAAAGTCTATCGGACTTCGCCCCATTAATTTGGCCGTGGATGTTACCAATTACGTTCTTCACGAAACAGGTCATCCGCTACATGCATTTGATGCCAAAAAAATCAGCGGTCAACACATCATCATCCAAACCTTACCCGCAGGCACCAAACTCACTACCCTTGACGACGTAGAACGTTCACTGCACGAGGATGACTTGTGTATTTGTGATGAACAAGGTCCTCTTGTACTCGCTGGGGTATTTGGTGGTGAACGTGCAGAAGTTGACAACCAAACCACCGATATTTTTCTAGAAAGCGCCTTGTTTAATCCTGTAAGTGTGCGTAAAACGGCACGCCGACACGGACTAAACACCGACGCTTCGTTTCGTTATGAGCGCGGTGTAGACCCAGAAATGAGCATTTACGCCTTGCGCCGCGCTGCCCTATTGATCAAATCCATTGGCGGTGGAAAAATAACCATGAACATCGATGATGTTTACCCTCAACCTGTCGTACCGCGTGAAATAACCCTTCGCTTTGAAAAAGTTCAAGCGCTCATAGGTAAAAACATTCCCGACCCCACCATTAAAGAAATTCTAAGTCACCTCGACATTAAAATCAAACGCGAAGTGGCCAATAAAGTGGTGGTTGAAGTTCCCGCCTACCGCGCAGATGTGACCAGAGAAGCAGACCTCATTGAAGAAGTCCTTCGAATTTACGGATTCAACAATGTGGAAGTCAGCGGAAAAATGACCATCAGCGTACCTCAGCATCGCCCCAATAAACGCGCTCAACTAGAAGATGCCGTTAGTCAAAAACTATGCGGCCGTGGATTTAGTGAGTGTGTCAACAACTCATTGACCAAAAGCAGTTTCGCAGAAGAAGGTGCCGTAGACATCCTCAACCCACTGAGTTCTGATTTGGGTATAATGCGTATGAGCCTAATACCCGGACTGATAGAAAATGCTGCCTTCAACGTCAATCGTAAAAACCGACATTTAAAGCTGTTTGAATGGGGGAATGTGTATCGCAAAACCAACAAAGGATTTCAAGAAGACGCGCGACTTACACTGCTCATGACCGGCACAACCATTGAGGAAAATTGGTTGACAGCAGCACAAGAAAGCAGCGTCTTTCACTTAAGCGGAACCCTTCATCACTTAATGGACGCATGGGGCATGGAAATCAATGATTACCGTCCTTGTACAAATGCACACCTAGAAGGTGGCGTATCCCTTTATTACAACAATCATTGGCTGGCAGATATTGGCGTGATACAAGCCGATCTGAGAAAAAAGCTAGACTTAAGTCAAGATGCATTTGTCGCCGAAATCAATTGGACGCTGGTAGAAAGCTGCATAACCGCCAGGAAACAATCTTTCCGAGCCATTCCTCGTTACCCATCGGTAAGACGAGATTTGGCGTTGGTGCTTCCGGAAGAAGTCAAGTATATTGACCTGGTGAATGCTGTCCAAAAAGCAGAGCAAAAGTTATTGAAATCCGTCAACCTGTTTGACGTTTACAAAGGCAAGAACATTCCTGAAGGGAAGATATCCTATGCCTTGTCTTTTGTACTTCAAGATGAAAACAAAACGCTTACGGACAAGCAGATCGAAAAAGCCATGCAAAACATTCAATCTGCTTTGGAGAAAAACTTTGCCGCCTCCCTTCGTGTATAAACATACATGTTAACCATTGCTTTTGCCGACATCTACGAGCATCCTCTCCCCGAGGGTCATCGTTTTCCCATGGAGAAATACGGCCTGCTGCCCCGACAGTTGAAATACGACGGAACAGCTGCCGATGACAATTTTTTTATTCCTACGCCTGCCGAGGTGGAAGATATCTTGCGGGTACACGACAAAGCGTACTGGCAAAGATTGAAGGAACTACAGTTATCAAAAAGCGAGCAACGGCGTTCGGGTTTTCCCCTAAGCAAAGCATTGGTTGACCGCGAAATTACCATTGCTGGTGGCAGCATTCAAAACCTATACTACGCCCAAAAATATGGATGCTCATTGAATGTAGCCGGAGGTACCCACCACGCATATTCAGATCGAGCAGAAGGGTTTTGTTTGTTAAACGACATCGCCATATCTGCTGCTCATGGGCTCCATAAAAGATTAATCAAGAAAGCCTTGGTGGTTGACTTAGATGTGCATCAAGGCAATGGTACAGCCAAAATATTTGCCCAAACTGCAGATGTATTTACCTTTAGTATGCACGGAGAAAAAAACTATCCCCTGCATAAAGAAACGTCTGACTTAGATATCGCCTTAGCTGATGACACCAACGATGAGACCTATCTCAACATACTCAACGACACGCTAAAGACACTGCGTAAAAAAGCAGATCCCGATGTTATCTATTTCCAAGCGGGGGTAGATGTTTTGGCATCCGACAAGCTAGGAAGATTAGGGTTAAGTATCGAAGGGTGTCGCCAGAGAGATCAAATCGTTTTTGATTTTGCCTTCAGACACAGTATCCCTGTAGCCGTAAGCATGGGAGGTGGCTATAGCAAACACCTACCCGATATCGTCAATGCGCATGCAAATACCTTTCGCGAAGCGAGAAAAATTTTCTTTTAACGAATTGGTTATTGGCTTGTATATTTGTACGTACTTTATTAAAAATAACAATATGCTTTAATCCACTCAATTTTTTGGACATTAAGGCGTTTTATTTTAAAAACCTATAGACGAATCAACATGAAAAAAATCTCTTCTTTAATGGCATTCGCCCTATTGCTTGGCATATATGCATGCTCAAGCGACGACGCTAAGGAGATTGAAGGCATTTGGACCCTAAGTTCATTTGAAGAACAAACCGTAACAACCAACTATTTGGGTGGTGGTGTAAACGTGAGCACCACACAAAAGTATGATTTGGTTGATGCCAATCGTCAATGGCGTTTTAATTTGGATCCGCAAACCATCGATTTTGCCGGCTTTAAAGAAGTAAGCAATGAGCGTTTAGAGCTTAGCAATGGCGATACACTCAACTACTCATTTTCTGTTGTTGAAAGAACGTTGTTTAACAACAGTCAATCCTGGGAGCTCACTGATGATCAAACCATGATTATTGGTACACTTCCTCGTCAATTTGAGTTTAACTATGAAGTGACTGAGTCTGAGCTATCACTTAATATTAGCCGCAATACAGCGAATGAAACCCATAGTGTAAGGTACCGCTTTACCCGCTAATTAAATTTTTAATCAAACAATATTCTAATGAAACGTATAGCATTTTGGAGTGTCCTATTAGCATCTGTTGCTATGTTTAATCAGTGTCGAAGTGATGATGATGACAACGGAGAAAATGGCAGTTTATTTACGCCAGGAGGAGACCCTATTGACCAACTTGATACCCCACGTAAACTCTACAGTGCCATCATTAACGCCGGCCAGGTTAAAGCCAAATCGGTTGCTGCAGAAAGTATTCTCAGATTTGCCGAGATGTACGAAAGTGACGAGTTTTTGTATCTGGTTCATATCCCTGATGCAAGCAGTGACTTTTACGATCCCGATCACAATAAATTAGACAACTTATTTCCTGGATTAATGGCTCCGGAAGACTTTTATTTAAACAAAGAAGTTTTTCAACCTCAGCCGTATACCAATATAGCATTTTACGAGCAACTGGCTCCAACCGATTTACCTTTGGCTGCGGTAAATCACATGTCTAGAGTTCGAGGTGATTCGATAATTGTCAACGCCCGCGTTCAGTTTTATGAAAATGTAAATCGTCGTAATTTTTATGTTGCCTCTTACCTTGCAGCTGAAATTCCTGCAGAGAACTTCGACCAAGGCCCCAACTTTACCGTTCCGGCCATCAACAACTTCTTGAGCAACGCCGATGACGTGAGTGAATTTATCAACCCATTCCCTAACGATTCGGTTTTCATCTTCAACACGGGGGAAAAATATAAGCATCGCTATGTCATTATTGGCGAGCCTAAAGAGTTGCTCGGTGTAAAATTGGAGGACGTCAACTTATTTGGCAGAGAATATCAAGCCAGTGATGTGCTAGGTACAATGGAAACGCCCGTTCGTATAGCCTTACCGAAAACACATCCGGCTGCTGAATTTGCAACTGGCTATGGTATTTGGACAGTGATGTATGAATTGGAAGAGGAGGTTGACCCAGCTGACCCTAACGGTCCACCGCTCATCACCATCACCATGATCAATAGCCGTTTTTCTACCATTTAATCAACTAAAAAACATAAAAAAGGCGAAATACACTGCTGTATTTCGCCTTTTTTTTGTCTTAGTATGAAACCCCTGTGCTTAAAAGCACTTTTACATATGAAAAGAAAATATTCAGGCCATCTGATTTTATCGACAGCCCGAATATTAAGAGCTCTTATTTAGGCATCAATCTTAGCATACTTTGCATTCTTTTCAATAAACTCTCTCCTCGGTGGCACATCGTCACCCATAAGCATAGAGAAGATTCTATCGGCTTCTGCAGCGCTGTCGATGGTCACACGGCGAAGGGTTCTATTCTCCGGATTCATGGTGGTGTCCCAAAGTTGTTCTGCATTCATTTCACCAAGACCCTTATAGCGTTGTACGCCAACACCAGACTCTGATTCTCCACCCAATTCTCTTGCAATGGCTTCTCGTTGTTGCTCATTCCAAGCGTAGGTTTGTTTACTACCCTTTTTCAATAGATACAGCGGAGGAGCTGCGATATAAATATATCCATTTTCGATCAGTTCTTTCATATATCGGAAAAAGAACGTCAAGATTAGGGTGGCAATATGCGAACCATCAACGTCGGCATCACACATGATAACAATTTTATGATATCGCAACTTTGCGGTGTTGAGAGCTTTTGCGTCATCCTCGGTACCCACACTCACCCCAAGTGCGGTATAAATATTTCTAATTTCCTCATTTTCGAAAACCTTATGCGTCATCGCTTTTTCAACATTGAGGATTTTACCTCTGAGGGGCAAAATGGCTTGAAAATTTCGATCGCGACCTTGCTTTGCTGTACCGCCTGCCGAATCTCCCTCTACAAGAAAGATTTCACAAACAGCAGGGTCTGTTTCCGAGCAGTCTGAAAGTTTTCCTGGCAAACCTGCCCCACTCATCACATTCTTGCGTTGAACCATCTCACGTGCTTTGCGTGCAGCAACACGAGCTTTAGCGGCCAAGATGACTTTCTGAACTATTATTTTGGCGTCGTTGGGATTTTCCTCGAGAAAATTGGTAAGCATTTCACCGACCAGTTGATCGACAGAACCAGAAACTTCGCTATTGCCGAGTTTTGTTTTGGTTTGCCCTTCAAACTGTGGCTCCATAACCTTCACGGATATAACAGCCGTTAGTCCTTCGCGGAAATCGTCCCCAGCTACTTCCACCTTCTCCTTGGTAAGGAGGCCACTTTCGTCGGCATACTTTTTTAAAGTACGGGTGAGTGCTCGACGAAATCCGGTAAGGTGAGTACCCCCTTCGTGGGTGTTGATGTTATTGACATATGAGAAGATATTTTCACTGTAAGTGGTGTTGTAGTGCATAGCAACCTCAACAGGAATTCCGGCACGTTCACCTTCCATGTGAATAACGGTTGGGATGATTTTTTCGCGAGATTGATCGACGAAATCGACAAACTCTACCAAACCTTTTTCCGAATAAAACGTCGACTTACGGAAATTACCTTCTTCGTCTTTTTCACGTTCATCCGTAAGCGTAATGTGGATGCCTTTATTGAGAAAAGACAACTCGCGTAAGCGCGACTCAAGGATTCCAAATTGATAAACAGTATCGTGAAAAATTGAGTTGTCTGGCTTAAACGTAATATGCGTACCTCTGTGTTCGGTGGTGCCAACTTCACGAACGGGGTATTGGGGAACCCCAATGGCAAATTCTTGTTCGTATTGTTTACCATCGCGAAACACCGATGCTTTAAGGTGGGTTGAAAGCGCGTTCACACAACTCACCCCTACCCCGTGAAGTCCGCCAGACACCTTATAAGAATCTTTGTCGAACTTACCACCGGCGTGTAGTACCGTCATAACAACTTCTAAAGCAGAGCGCTTTTCTTTTTCGTGCAAGTCAACGGGAATTCCCCTACCATTGTCCTTAACTGTAATGGAGTCATTTTCATGAATAACAACTTCAATGCTGTCGCAGTAGCCGGCCATTGCCTCATCGATGGAGTTATCCACCACCTCATATACCAAGTGGTGTAACCCCTTGATACCCACATCTCCTATGTACATAGCCGGACGTTTACGAACGGCCTCCAGACCTTCTAAAATCTGGATACTACTGGCACCGTATTCCTTGTTTTCACTCATTTTAAATGTGTTTTGAAAAATAATAAGCTGTTAATCAGGCATTATAAACTTAAATCCATTCAATGTGGTTGAAGTCTACAGAATGCTTGTTCAACTACAAATATACGACGTACACCACCGAAAAGCTTAGTCCACCCCAGTTAAAAACAAGCAGTTTTTCACAGTTTTTTTAACAGCTAAGGCATTTTATCAACATTGACTTAGGAAAGAGGTGACCAAGACAAAAATAAAGGCATAAAAAAACTGCATGACGATTTCTCATCATGCAGTTTTGGTGTGTGTAGACAACGCAAGCGTTATCTATAGGTGTTATTTCGCCGCTACCACCTCAAATTCAAAATCAATTGAGACCTCGCGGTGAAGGCGGATTTTAGCTGTGTAAGAACCAAGTGCTTTAACGGTATTTCCAGGGATTTGGATAAATTTCTTATCAACTTGAAAACCATTATCGCTCAATGCATCGGCAATATTCTGGTTATTAATAGATCCAAACAATTTATTACCAGAACCAACCTTAGAAGCAATTTTCAATTCGAAGCCTTTGATGCCTTCGGCTTTTTTCTTTGCCTCTTCGATTAGCTTTTGTTCTTTAACTGCTTTTTGTTTTAGATTTTCAGCTAAAACTTTACGTGCAGATTCGGTAGCCAATTCGGCTATACCTTGTGGAATAAGGTAATTGCGAGCGTAGCCGTGCTTTACGGTCACGATTTCGTCTTTAAACCCAAGGTTTTCCACATCGGTTTTTAAAATGATGTCCATCGTGTTCTTATTTTAGGTTATCAGCTACGTAAGGCAACAGCGCCAAGTGACGAGCACGCTTAACGGCAACTGATAGTTTACGTTGGTATTTTAGTGAAGTTCCTGTTAAACGACGCGGTAAAATTTTACCTTGATCGTTGAGGAATCGCAACAAAAAGTCGGCGTTCTTGTAATCAATGTGCTTGATTCCGTAACGCTTGAATCGACAAAACTTTTGGTTGTTGCCGGTATCGATGGTCAAGGGCTGTAGATAGCGGATTTCAGACTGGTTGGTCTTACCTGCTACATTGTCCAATTCTGTACTCATATCGGATGATTCTTTTAAGCGTTAGCATTCATTTTCTGACGACGATTCTCTGCGTAGTCCTTGGCGTGCTTATCCAGCTTAACGGTCAAGTAACGCATGACGCGCTCGTCACGACGAAGCTGAAGCTCAAAATCGTCGATGACTTCGCCTGAAGCATCAAATTCTAAAAGGGTATAGAAACCACTTTTCTTCTTCTGAATGGGGTAAGCCAATTTCTTTAGCCCCCAGTTCTCACGGTGATTGAGCTTGGCTCCTTTTGTCTTTAGGATGCCCTCAAACTTCTCGACTGTTTCCCTTACCTGATCATCAGATAAGACGGGATGTAAAATGAAAACAGCCTCATAGGTGTTAGCCATAACATCTGGTATTTGTTAAACAATAAAAATGCCCCCTATAAAGGGGGCGCAAAGATACATATAATTAGCTAATTATCACAAGCTATTTACCATTCCTTCTTCATTGATTTTTCAAAGGCTTCCCATTCAGTATTTTTGTATGCTCCAGTGCCAAAATATTTCAAAATTGGCTCAATGCGATCGGGTGTTAAATAACCTTGTATGGGCTGGGTTAACATGTTTAAATCGCTATCGAGATAAGCCGTAGTTGGATAAGCCAATCGACCTTTAACGGCAAAATTTCCCGCAAATGGGTGGGTGGCGTTTCTGCCACTTTTGCTGGGATCGTACTTTTCATTGGTAAAGGTTTGTCCGCGAAAGGTAACATCATCATTGCCCTCCGCATTAAACTTAACCGCATGAAAGTGCTTGTTGATGTAAGCAGCCACTTTTGGATTATTAAAGGTGTTCTTGTCCATCATCTTACAAGGGCCGCACCAAGTGGTGTACATATCAACAATCACTGGCTTGGGGTCTTTCTTAACCGCATCCTCTAATTCTGATAGTGATATCCAATTGACTTCTTGAGCCGTTACACCAACACTTGTTGTTAAAAATAGTAAAAACAGAATATAACGCATGGTTTAAAATTTTAATCAAAATTACGTATTACCAAACAATGACAATGCCAAATAAATCCTTTAATTTACAGCTTTAATAAAACGCTCCATCATTTCACAAGCCCTTTCGTGGGTTAGCCACCGTCTGATGTGGGTGCGGGCCTCCTCTCCCATCCTCTTGGTCTTTTGTTTGTCATCGTAACAATCTATTATGGCTTGGGCGAGCGCGTCGCTATCTTTAATGGGCACCACCCGTCCACTTTTTCCGTCCTCAACCAAACCCTGATTACCGGCAATATCGGTTATAACCGGACAAATACCCAAATGCATGGCCTCTTGCACGGCTTTGGTTAATGCTTCTGTTCGCAATGAAGGCAACACGGAAACATCAGCACTGGCGACGTATGATAGAGCGTCTTTTTGATAACCCAGTACGTGAATGCGATCGCTCATGGGGCTTTTTTTGATCATTGAAACAAATGGCTCTGAATCAAAACCATTGCCAATGAGCATCAAGTGAATGTTGTTTTTTTCGGCAAGTCGATGCGTCGCCTTTAATAAATATTTTACGCCCTTAAACCTTCGCACGTTACCTACATACGACAATAAAAAAGAATCGTCTGGAACCCCGAATGACGATCGCTTTTTGGCTTCGACGTGGTCATACCATTCAGGCTTATGTCCTTTTCTCATTAAAAAGGTCTTCTTTTTGACAAATACCATTTGCTTGTCTAAATGCGCTTGAACGCCTTCTTGCAAGCACAACAAGTAATCCACTCTTGGATGAAGAACTTTTAAATACGATGTGGGATCATACCAATACACATTCCCCACCGTTCCTCTATATACCACCACTTTTACGGGATGATTTTTGGCGGCTCTAATTCCGTTCACAACCGCGCGATTGTTGAACAATATCATCAGACTAACATTCTCCTTTTCTATAACACGACGAATGTGTGCTATTTCTTGCGGGTCTTTTCGTCCACCTGGTCGATATATTTCTAGAGGAACACCTTCTTCTTTAAACCTGGGGATCCAGGGTGATTGCTCAGGAACCATCAGCAAAAGGTTTAACCCTTTCTTGTGTAATGAAATGAAAATTTCCGCTTCCGGTCGAGATGAAACAATATTGGCGTAATCGCTTATAACTAGTACTACTCCCATTTGAGCTTTTGATTTGTTGACCGTTTTATAGAGATGGTCTAAAAACGTTTTATTAGTCTAAATTAAAGGTCTCCCCGATGGTATATTCACTTTTGCGCTGGCTGTTTCTAATGACAATTTCCGCAATAAAGCCAGCTAAAAACAGCTGTGTACCCAACACCATACTTATCAAAGCAATATAAAACCATGGATTGCTGGTAACCAACATAGCATTTTGTCCTTGGGCCAAGGCATAAAGCTTACCAGCACCAATGAGCAAGGCCGAAAAGAAACCAAACAAAAACATCAGGGTGCCTAAGCCGCCAAAAAAGTGCATAGGACGCTTACTGAATCTAGAAACAAAAGCCAACGTTACTAAGTCGAGAAAGCCGTTTATGAAACGCTCCAATCCAAATTTCGTGCTGCCGTATTTGCGGGCTCGGTGCTGAACAACCTTCTCACCTATTTTTGTAAAACCGGCGTTTCGTGACAAAAAGGGAATATAACGGTGAAGTTCACCATACACATCTATATTTTGAATCACCTCATTTCGATATGCCTTCAATCCACAATTAAAATCGTGTAGGTGAATACCCGAAATCTTTCGCGTTGCCCAATTGAACAACTTGGTGGGAATGGTTTTAGTAATGGGGTCATAACGTTTTTTCTTCCAACCAGAAACCAAGTCAAAGCCATCCTCTACAATCATTCGACGCAGTTCGGGAATTTCATCCGGACTGTCTTGTAAATCGGCATCCATGGTGATCACAACTTCGCCCTCTGCAACTTTAAATCCGGCATTAAGCGCTGCACTTTTTCCGTGATTGCGACGAAAACGAATGGCTTTAATGCCCTTGTTTTTACTGGTCAAGTCAGTGATGACCGACCAAGAACCATCGGTGCTGCCATCGTCGATCAGCACCACTTCTATGGCCAATTTACTCTCGTCGGCTACGCGATAAATCCAGTCACACAACTCTGGTAACGACTCTTCTTCATTATACAGCGGTATGACTACTGAAACATCACTCATAAATCGGACGGTCTTTTTTCATAAAAGCGGCGATGATTAGCGCTAAAATGGCAGAGAAAAGCAAGCCTGTGAAGAACCCGCGCACTTGTGTACTGGTTCCAAACTGATTGTTTTCTTCCAAGGACTTGATGAGGTCCTCTATATCGGAAACATCACCCCCGAATCGCTCAGCCATAGAAACAGTGTTTTCAATCACTTTTTCCTGTATATCATCCGCGGCTTGAGGATCGATGACATTAAACAGTAAAATTACGAAAGTGGTCGTGATTAATGAATAAATCAATGAGGTTAAAAAAGCTACGGTAAAGGCTTCCTTAAAAGACACAAACCCTTCTTTGGCTTTTTTAACAGCACGAACTGCTACAATCAAGATGACGATATTCACTACAAATAGAGAACCTGTAACTAAGTAATTAACAAACAAGTCTCTCGAAAACAAATACGCCACCAAATAAAAACCAACATTGATGGCCGCCAAAGTGAGACCCCAGCGTGAGGTTTCTTGTTTGACTACAGGGTCTATGTTTGAAAGCATGGTGTTTTGGTCATTTAATATTTGCCACAAACCTACGCAAAAATATCTTTTTACCGACATCTCAATTTTGAGGACAACACCTACTTTTGTTAGCTGTATTTCAACATGCATTTAATAATAAAAAAAACATGAAGAATTTTTGGCGCTTCTTTAGCCTAGTTATTAGCTCTTTCTTAATCAGCATTTCTGCTTACGGACAAGATTTCAACGGCAGCTGGATAGGAAAGCTTGATGTTGGGACGATGGAGATGCGTATCAACATCCATATTTCAACATCAGAAAGTGGTCAGCTCACGGGTACATTTGACAGTCCAGATCAGGGGGCGTTTGATTTGCCTTTTACTTCGGTTACGGTGACTGATGACGAATTGACTTGCATCAATGAATCTATGGGCATAACGCTTACCGCGGCATTTATTGAAGATAACGATTTGGAGGCACGCTGGCTACAGGGAGGTATGGCATTTCCCGTATCATTTCAGCGCGCAGAAGGCCCAATAGGTCGCGAGAAAAAAAAGCAAGATCCCGTACCTCCTTTTCCCTACGAAGAATCATTTTTATTTGTGGTTAATGAAGATGGTGACACCATACACGGTACCCTTACCCTACCACATGATGTAAAAAAAGCGCCCTTGGTTATCCTCATTACCGGCAGCGGTCCACAAAACCGAGATTCAGAAATCCTCGGTCATCGCCCTTTCTTGGTATTGGCAGATTACTTGAGTCGACGAGGAATAGCCGTTTTTAGATATGATGAACGCGGTGTAGGAGAGTCCGGTGGCAACTTCGAAACAGCTACTTCTCGAGACTTTGCCGCAGATGCTGGTTTGATTATACGAACCGTTGCCAATCACAAACGCATTGACAACAGGCGTATAGGGGTATATGGTCATTCGGAAGGCGCCATGGTTGCCGCCATTCTCAACGCAGAATTCATCAATCCAAATTTCTTGATATTGGCTGCCGGCCCCGGCGTCCCGATTCCCGAACTGCTCAAACGTCAAACCGATGACATCCTCAGAATGCAAGGAACTGTTAGAAGCAAGCGCGAAGACATAAACAGTCTAAACTCGGACATATACAACTTTCTCCTCAGCAGTGAAACTTTAGAAGCTGCTTCCGTAAAAATCAACAACTACTTCAACAAATTGATTGAAAAAGCCGATGATCAAAACGATAAAGAATCACTTCAACGCATTATGGAAACCAAGAAAAGCATGCGCGATAATGTCATGACGCCATGGTTTCATTTTTTCATCAAATTTGATCCCGATCACTATTACAGTCAGATTAATATTCCAACGCTGATCATCAACGGAAAAAAAGACTTACAAGTTTGGTGGGAAGACAACCCTACCGCCATTAAACGCCTCATAAGTGCTTCGGGAAATGAACAGGTTGAAATGAAGATTTACGACAACATCAATCACCTGTTTCAAACTTCAGAAACGGGAGCGCCGATGGAATACGCCGGAAATGAGGAAACTTTTAATGTGGATATTATGGCCGATATCGCCACTTTTATTCATGCTCAGAAAGCGGGGAAAAAAATCAAATAAAAAAGGCAGTTCGGAAATCATCCACCACAAACACACACTTAAATCACCATGCTTCCGAACTGCCCATGTTCTTCATTTATCTCACTTTATATATACAAAAAACGGTATAAACTTGTTCGTGGGAAAGTGAATTGTTCATGTACAAATTAGCGTTTTGCTGGACTTGATTTAACTCCGCTGATCCTCTGTGAGACCGAATGCCGATAGTAATGACAACAAAAGCCTTGTGGATTTCGCTGCACTACATCCACAGCTTTTTTCATTTGCCAACATCTACAAGTATGAAGGATGAACTGCGTTGATCCTCTGTGAGACCGAATGCCGATAGTAATGACAACAAAAGCCTTGTGGATTTCGCTGCACTACATCCACAGCTTTTTTCATTTGCCCCCACGCCCTTCAAAAGCGAGCTTTTGGGGCGTGGGGGCAAATGAAAAAAGCCGACTCCCGTCGGCTTTTTGTTGTCATTACTCTCTTAGTGACTCCGGGAGGATTCGAACCTCCAACCTCCTGATCCGTAGTCAGGTGCTCTATCCAGTTAAGCTACGGAGCCGCTTTGCTGTTTTGCGGGTGCA
>JAIUMB010000026.1 GCA_022565745.1 Cryomorphaceae bacterium
ACAGAAGTTTGAGGTTCCTCTTCATCTATATCTATAACAACCTCAATGGCGCCAATTGAAGGATTGATGGTGATGTCGTATTGATTAACATTGGCGATATAAGAATACTCGCCAGCTATCCCCATAATTTTACCGGAAAAATCAATGCGGTGGTTAACGGGCATCCAAATATCTTTATCTACCGCTTGGTGCAACTGTTTGATACGCACATTAAATCCGGTGATATAGGTACTCAAATCTAAACTGTGAATGGCAAAATCTCCATCACTGATGTAAATGGTCCCGGAATAGGTATCCATGCCCTTCGTTTTAGGGGTAACGCTGATTTTAAAAATGGTGCGGCCATTTTCCTCAAACGAACCGCGATAGCCAAATCGATAGTAGAAAAATGCATTTGGCGCCAAAGGCGAAACGGCTCCGGCAACTTTTGGAAAGTAAAAACTGGCGTTTATATATGCATTTGGCGAAGGTGTCTCCGTGGCCACAGTGCGCATGGCAATTACTTTTTCTGCCACAGAATCCGGCTGCTGAAAATGCAGTTCGCTTATGCTTTCGGTTGTAAACGTACGGTTGAGATAGATGTCGTCACGCTCCAGCAATTTCACAAAAAACCTCGGCGCATCGGTGATTTTTCCTGAACCACGGGTATACACTTTACATGTATAGGCATCTACCAACAGTCGGTGGTATTTGCTGCGTGCGATTGCCTGTCGCATAATCGCATACGCCGGATCCTCTTCTCCCGGACGTACCTCAATCACACCAAGTTCGGTGGCATTGCTGCGCATACGAATGTCAAGCTGTTGCCACGCACCACTTCCCGTAACCGTTTTCCGCACATTGCTGTATCCCACATATTGAAAAACCACCTCTTCATTTCGTCCGGAATCTAATGGCAATTCATAATAACCATTTGCATTGGCCGATACACCTTTACCCGTATTTGGCATAAACACCGACACAAACGGCAGCGAATCACCCGCCACATCCGTCACGTAGCCACGCACACCCTGCGCCCAGAGACATGGGGTTAAGAAGATGGCTAATATGGAAACTTTTAATGAATAGGACATTTTTTTGCTTAGGTGTTTAATAATTTAGATGTTAATGTATTTATTCGCTTATGCCATCTTAACTCTCTCATACTATACTCTCTCATACTATACGTTCCGCCCGTTCATAATTCATAACCATTACTCATTAATTCTTAATTCTTAATTCTTAATTTTAAATTCTTAATTTTAAAAGGCGAATATAACCCCTATTTTTGTCCCCCAAAAGTTGCCCATGCAAAACAGCACGATATTTTCTTTACCCTTTCTCGCTCCGGTTGACTGGTACATGGCGTACATGCGCGCGGAAAAACCTGTGTTAGAACTGTATGACACTTTGCCCCGACAAAGCATTCACAGTCGCTGCTTGATTGACGGTTCACAAAAAATCGTTCGTTTATCGGTACCAGTAATAGACAAAGGAAAAGTCATTACCCGTGATGCGCGCATAAGTTACCGCGAACGCTGGATGGACGAGCATTTACACAGTTTGCGTACCGCTTACCGCTCAAGTCCATTTTATGCCTATTTAGAAGACGATCTGGCCGACATCTTTCACCGAAAATACAGTTTTTTAACAGATTTAAACATCGCTTTGCACCTTCAAGTTTTGCAGTGGCTGCGTCTCCCAAAAACGCCATTAGCCTTCACCCATCAATGGGAAAAAGAATATCCCAATGACCTGCGCAACCGACCAAAAAATGCGCCTTTTACACATGTGCAAATCCCGCAGTATTCCCGACAATTTCAAAAAAGTCAAGAGGTGTTGTCTATCATTGATTTTTTGGCCAATGAAGGCGGGGTGTGGTGATGGAGAATGAAGAATGTAAAATGAAGAATTATTCCTCTTCCCTCGCTATCTTTGCCGACTTAAAAAATGCACAAACACTTATGATTAACATAACTTTTCCCGACGGGAATGTGAAGCAATACGAAGCAGGATTAAGTGCGCTTGATATTGCAAAAAGCATCAGTCACGGTTTGGCTAAAAATGTCGTTTCTGCCGCATTTAACGGCAATACCATTGAACCCACCACCCCTATTACCACCGACGGGAAAATTCACTTATACACTTTCGATCAAGAAGAAGGCAAACGCGCATTTTGGCATTCTTCTGCTCACTTAATGGCACAAGCCATCCTTCACTTCTACCCCAATGCCAAACTCACCATTGGTCCGCCGGTAGAAAACGGTTTTTACTACGACATCGACTTTGGCCAGGAAACACTTTCGGAAAAAGACTTCCCCAAAATTGAAAAGCAAATGCTGGAATTCGCCCGTGAAAAGGCCAATTTCCAACTACGTGCAGTGTCTAAAGCCGATGCACTGGCGTATTATAAAGACAACGAATACAAAACCGAGCTGATCGAAAACTTGGAAGATGGCGCCATCACCTTTTGCGACCACAGCAATTTCACCGATTTGTGTCGCGGTGGCCACATTCCGCATACCGGGCTAATTAAAGCAGTGAAGATAATGAGCGTGGCCGGAGCCTACTGGCGTGGAGACGAAAAAAACAAACAGCTCACCAGAGTTTACGGTATTTCTTTTCCCAAACAAGCCATGCTCGACGAATATCTAGAACTGCTGGAAGAAGCCAAAAAACGGGATCATCGAAAGTTGGGTGCCGAGCTTGGCCTATTTGCATTTAGTCAACGTGTAGGTAAAGGTCTCCCTTTGTGGTTACCTAAAGGCGCTGCTCTTCGCGAACGGTTGGAGCAGTTTCTCAAAGCCGCGCAAAAACGTATGGGTTACGAACAAGTCATCAGCCCACACATTGGCAGCAAAGAACTTTACGTATGCTCTGGACACTACGCCAAGTACGGTGAAGACAGTTTTCAGCCCATCAAAACACCGGAAGAAGGCGAAGAGTTTTTATTGAAACCCATGAACTGTCCGCACCACTGCGAAATGTTCAAAGTCACCCCACATTCATATAAAGACCTGCCTGTTCGCTTCGCTGAATTTGGCACCGTTTACCGTTACGAACAAAGTGGTGAACTTCATGGCCTTACCCGTGTACGCGGCTTTACCCAAGACGATGCGCACATTTTCTGTACGCCTGATCAGCTCAAAGACGAATTCAAAAAAGTCATCGATTTGGTGATGTACATTTTCAATGCCATGAAGTTTGAAGACTACGTGGCTCAAATTTCACTGCGCGATCCGGAGACCCCCGAGAAGTACATCGGCAGCGACGAAAATTGGCAAAAAGCAGAATCGGCCATCATCGAAGCGGCCGCGGAAAAAGGTCTAAAAACCGTCACCGAAACCGGTGAAGCGGCGTTTTATGGGCCAAAATTAGACTTCATGGTCCGCGATGCCATCGGTAGAAAGTGGCAATTGGGTACCATTCAGGTGGATTATAACCTGCCCGAACGCTTTGAGCTCGAGTACAAAGGTGCCGACAATCAAATGCACCGCCCTGTGATGATACACCGCGCCCCTTTTGGATCCATGGAGCGTTTCGTTGCCATTTTGCTTGAACACTGCGCCGGAAAATTACCCCTTTGGTTGGCACCTGAGCAAGTAATGATCATCCCAATAAGTGAGAAATTTGCCGAATATGCAAATAAACTTGTACAAGAGCTAGAAAATTACGATATTCGCGCCCTCGTAGATCATCGTGCGGAAAAGGCCGGACGAAAGATACGAGATGCTGAAGTTGGCAAGTACCCGTATATGCTTATCGTGGGTGAAAAAGAAGTTGAGTCACAAACAATTTCTGTTCGCAAACAAGGGCACGGTGACTTAGGCACACACAGCGTAGCTGAATTTGCTCAGCGCATTGAACAGGAAATCAAAGAACTTGTTAATGGTACTGAGCTATAATTTTTGTTTAATTAAAAGAACAACACACTGAGGAGACCAAGTAACAGAGGACGACGCATTCAAAAACAAGAGCCTCAACACAAAATCAATGAAGCCATCCGCGTACCTAAGGTACGTGTAGTTGGTGACAACGTAGAACCTGAAGTTTACCCAATCAATAAAGCGCTTAAAATGGCGCAAGATGAAGGGTTGGATTTAGTGATGATAACCGAAAAAGCCGATCCACCGGTTTGTCGAATCATTGATTACAAGAAGTTTCTTTACGACCAGAAAAAGAAACAAAAGGAAATGCAATCTAAAGCTCAGAAGGTTGTGGTCAAAGAAATTCGTTTCGGTCCACAAACGGACGATCACGATTACGAGTTTAAGAAGAAGCACGCCCACGGGTTTTTGGAAGAAGGTTCTAAACTAAAAGCGTTCGTGTTTTTTAAAGGTCGATCGATTGTGTTTAAAGAACAAGGAGAGATCCTCTTGCTGCGTTTAGCACAGGATCTTGAAGATGTAGGTAAAGTGGAGAGCATGCCCAAGCTAGAAGGCAAGCGAATGATTATGATGATGGCGCCTAAAAAAGAAAAGAAGTAATCAACCCTGAATAATCGTGTTTTTTTAACACACAAATTGAGAATCATGCCTAAGATGAAGACCAAATCCAGTGCTAAGAAGCGTTTTAAGCTAACTGCCACTGGTAAAATCAAGCGCAAGCACGCATTCAAAAGTCACATTTTGACTAAGAAAGCGACAGACCGCAAGCGCCGTTTGACTCACTCTACACTTGTAGACAAAGCAGACGAAAAAGCGGTAAAGGAAATGTTGTGCATGTAATCCATTCAAGTTAAAACTTGAACGGTACTATATGCATCGCATTTTGGTTTTTAAATTTCTAACCCTGTTGCGGGCCCAAAAGAATTGAATGTCAATCGCCTGTAGCAAAAAAATGTAAACTATGCCAAGATCAGTAAATTCAGTCGCCAGTAGAGAAAGGCGCAAAAGAATCATGAAGCAGGCCAAAGGATACTTTGGTCGTCGCAAAAATGTATGGACGGTAGCTAAAAACGCCGTTGAAAAAGGTTTAACTTATGCGTATCGCGATCGCCGTACCAAGAAGCGCAACTTCCGCGCTTTGTGGATTCAGCGTATAAACGCCGGTGCACGCGAGCACGGTATGAGTTATTCCGTATTCATGGGTGGTGTAAAAAAGGCCAATATCGAAATCAACCGCAAAGTTTTAGCTGATTTAGCAATGAATCATCCTGAAGCGTTTAAAGCAGTTGTAGATAAGGTTTCTGCTGCCAAATAATTATCAACGTGTTGATTACTTTGAACCCGACCAGTAGGTCGGGTTTTTTTTGCTACAATTGACGATAATTGGCGTATTCGCGCATGGTTGCGCCAAAAGATTGGTAATAGCGCTCTAAGCCAGGAATGTCGCTGCCTTCAAAATCAAACACACCTCCGCGTTCGGCGCCCCACATCAAAGCGTTGTCGATGAGAAGAGTCAAAGCCCCGTGATCCCTACCAAACTCATCTTGTCCGCTAAACAAGAAAACCATCCTCTTACCTGTAAAGGCAATAAAACACGATGCACACGGACTGTTGCGCTCGTCATGAACGGTCCACACAGCCCCCATTTTCCTATAAATGAGTGTGTACATGATTTGACGCATACGGTCGTATTGCCAATCGGTGACATCGACCTCTTTCCCTTTGTTGTTTTTGAAAAGCAAAATCAAAGTATCGGGCGTGTCGTTTTCAAAAATCCGCAACTGTGCCTTCTTGGCCTTTTTTAATTTACGGGTAATGGACTGACTGTAACCATTGTATATATCTTGGTATGACTGCGCCAACGACAACTCATACGTTCGACGCATGCGGTGTTTGATATGGGAAGGAAATGGATTGTCTACATTAAAATACAGATCACGGTGTACGTACTTACGTGGAATGGCATTGATAAATGCACTTGTGATGTCTTCCGTAACCGGCTCTTTTCCAAAAACACCCAATTGTTGTACACCATAAGGTCTGTATAAGTAAGGAATAACACCCCACTTTTTGTTGTGTACCAGGGGCATAACCCATTGATAATCGCCATACACTAAAGCATCCCAATGTTTGGCAATCATATCTAGGTACCAATGCAAGGCATAGAAATGACCAGCAGGATCTTTACGAACGGCCGCGTCCCACTTATCCCAATCTAGTTCATCTTGTTTAATCAGTCGAATCATTCCTCTTGTTTTTGCGCGTGGGTCACCAACAGCACCAATGCTTTTGTCCAGCCCTTCCACTGTTTTCTGAGCTCTGAAAAGGTCCGATTATGCCAGACCAAGTTGAGTTCACCACCGTAATGCTTAACTACATCTACATAGGTTTTCATCTTAGGCAAAGCAGCCTCAGCCGATAATTGCTTCACCTCGCTAAAATAGGTGTCGAGAAAATAAAACGGATGACTGATTAGATCTGTTTCACGGTTATCGTTAATATCAAAAAATGGAAAGGACAAAGTTGTACCAGCTCTAAACCCATCGTGGTCGGGATAACCCATACTAAAATCGTCTTTTATACCTAACGAAATCAGATGACGATATGTTTCGGGAAACTGCAAACGAATGTAGTGTTGTCGACTCTGTGTAATGTTACTACCAACAATATGGTTGAGTTGCTGCAACTCTTTATCCAACATGGCTGGATTACCAAAGGCTGAATATGACGGATGCCATGCCACTTGAGACGCTTTACTCAATTTGGTCAACATAGCTCTAAAATGCGGATTGTTGGGGTGTAAGCTCCTATCGTGCGGCGATAAACCTGCACATAATACAAAATGTATGATTGGTACATCAAACTTTTTTGCTATAGCACACTGTGACTGATAAGTCAAAAATGGATCCTTTGTACTATTGAACAAAGTTTTAATACGTGAAAACAAGGTCATATCCACACGAAACAAGGATCTTGCCACACCAAGAAATGAACGAACGGCCCCCTTGTACGCATAAGCCGATGCATTGTCAACATCTACCGTAATTCTACATGTGAATTTTGGTTTATTAAAAGGCATTTGTTTCCAGCGTTCCACCAGTGATTCGATAAGCGCTTCACGCCATTCATCTACGATTGGTCTATCGAGAAAATCTAGACGATATGCCAAACTCTCCTTGGCGGGAAATCGACCGTGGCGATCTAGCTTATCACTTCCGTATTCTTCGTAACGCGACAAGCAAAAGAACATACCCGCAAACACATCAAATCCCAAACATGTATCCTCGCCAGGAAATATTTTAATTTCACTACCCTCCCCTTTTATCTGTACTTTACACCGTCTACCCTCACTGTGTTCCAAAAAACCATGGTTGTGTATTCTCGGGATGTCGTCTTCAAAAGTTTCAGAAGAATAACGAAGCTTACAATTTGAAGCGTCTGAGAGAAATGCTTCATCATCAGTGTAAAGTGTGTAATCAACGGATAACCAACGCGAAAACAAAACATTAAGCACATAGCGTAATCTGGCTGTATCGTATGGGCTATAAACAGCTATCATGTAAACAATCCGCCATTAAAGTGTAGCGTTTGACCGGTGACGTAGCCACTGTTTTTTCCAATAAGCCACATCAGCAAATCGGCCATTTCTCGTGGATCACCTAGTTCGCCTATGGGTATACGTTGACGAATATTTTCGCGAATAGACTCAGGTACCTCCTCAATCATTCCGGTATTGAGATAACCTGGTGCAATGGCGTTAACCGTAATGCCTCGTCCGGCCGTTTCCGCTGCTTGTGCGCGCATCATTCCCAGCAGTCCGGCCTTAGAAGCTGCATATGCGGCTGTACCTGCTACGCCTTGTTGGGCAACAATAGAGCTGATATAGAGGATTCGTCCCCAACGTAATTCACGCATGGCTGGTAAACAAAGGGAAGACATTAAAAAGGCAGCGTTGAGATTGACGGCGAGTACCTTTTGCCAGTCATCAAACGACATTTTCCAGCTCATGGCATTGGCGTTGATGCCGGCGTTGTGGATAAAGATATGTGGGTGACCGACCAAATCAATCGTTTGCCGGTGAATATCTCTCACCCCCTCTTCCGTGGCCAAATCGCCTGTCACCAAGTGGAGTTGTTTATGCGGTTGAATATTCTGAGGATTGTTACCGGCAACGGCAACCACTGTATACCCCGAACTGAGGAGACGGCCGGTGAGTACCTGCCCTATTCCTCCGGAGGCGCCAGTAAGAAGAACTGTTTGCATGTCCGGGAGTTGGGTTAGTGATCGCGACAGGATTACTCCCTTCGGTCGTGATCAATGTGGTTCCATTATAAAATCTAGTGATCGCGACAGGATTCGAACCTGTGACCGTCTGCTTAGAAGGCAGATGCTCTATCCAGCTGAGCTACGCGACCAAATTTGTGTCTGTCTATAAAGTCAAACAACTGCGAAGGGACAGCACAAGGCTACACTACGGCAACGGCCGGCAAAATTAAGGCAACCGAAGCGCATATACAACTAACTTTATCACATCGGTGAAAAAAATATGCCAAAAAAAAACGCGTATGTAGACCATTTATTTATTACTTTCGGCAAAATTTTTTTTGTCTAAAAAACTAGAGTATGGCGCTGAATAAGAAAAGTAAACTAGGAGCGAGTCCAACCGTAAACATAGAAACCGAGGGGCATCCCAATGGTTTGTTTGTATTGTTCTTCTCAGAAATGTGGGAGCGATTCTGTTACTACGGAATGCGTGTGTTACTCATACTTTATCTTGTTAAATCATTGGGTAAAGGCGATGCACAGGCGTCTTTAATTTACGGTAGTTACACCGCTCTTGTTTACGCTGCACCCGTACTTGGCGGTAAAATGGCCGATAAGTTTTTGGGTTATCGGTTGGCTATATTGCTTGGTGCTCTGTTGATGGCTTTGGGTGAATTCCTTATTCTAGGGGGCAACGATTTTTGGTTACTGATTGGAATGGGCGCCATCATCGTTGGAAATGGTTACTTTAAAGCCAACATTTCTACCATTGTTGGAAAACTTTACGCCGATGATGATCCACGTCGCGACTCTGGATTTACCATTTTCTATATTGGTATTAACATCGGTGCATTACTGGCCACCACTGTTGTTGCCTTTGTGGGTGAAACCTACGGATTCCGTTACGGATTTGCCTTGGCTGGTTTTGGTATGATTGCCGGTTTCTTGATCTTTTGGTTTGGTCGTCACCGCTACGCTCACGCTGAAGGACTAAATATTCGTCCGGAAGCATATAAAAAAGTTTTTGGCCCTATCAATTACCTTCATTTGATTATATTGGGAACATTTTCCTTTATTCCCCTTTGTTATGTCCTTATCAGTCAGAATCAAATCATGGACTTCTTGCTGTTGGGGGTATTTGCTGCTGTGGCATTCAATCTTATTAAAGCGGGGATCGCAGAAGGCGGTGTTTGGAAAGACCGCATGATTGCACTGGTTATATTTATGCTTATCAATATTGGCTTCTGGGCCAGTTTTGAGCAGGCGGGTACATCACTGACACTCTTTGCTGATCGTAACGTTGATCGTTTTATTGGTGGTTGGGAAATGCCCGCCTCAATGACACAGTTTTTTAACCCGGCTTTCATTATCATCTTCGGGTCTCTATTTTCTGTGATGTGGGTACGCTTAACGCGTATCAATAAAAACCCAAGTATCCCCATCAAATTTTCCCTTGGATTCCTCCAGTTGGGTCTCGGCTTCTTAGTTACCTTATTGGCTGCTAACTTTGCGGAAGATTTTAAAGTACCTCTTTTAACACTTGTGTTTCTTTACCTCTTACACACCACTGGCGAGTTATTTATCTCTCCCATAGGGTTATCAATGGTAACAAAGTTGTCGCCTAAAAATATAGCAGGAACAGCCATGGGAGGCTGGTTCTTGAGTTTTGCCATTGCCAACTTTGTGGCCGGTAAAATTGCTGCCTTAACTGGCGGAGAAGAAGGCGGTGTGCCCATTTCGTTGGAAGCTGGTTTTAACAAGTACATGACGGTTTTCACCAATATCGGTTTAGTGCTCGTAGGCTTGTCTATCCTTATTGCCTTATTCTCCAAGCCGCTTAATAAGCTGATGCATGGCGTTAGATAGGCTGCGGAGTAAAACCCATGCCTCTTAAGGACAAGTGCACGTCACTTCCGACCCCGCCTTTACCACTGATAAAATTCTCAGCTCTTCCTTGCAGTTTTGGGTGAGAATTTGCCAAACTTGGCCATCTGTATCTTTCCAAGTCAAAGGATATTTTTTACAAAGGATATCCTCTTTGGCTTGCGATTGCTTAAAATTGATTTTGGCTTCGCGCAGTACGTTGTCGAATAAGCTGTCGTTGAATTGATAGCATTCCATTTGACACATGGCAAAAGGTGACGCCTTGAGTTCTTTCTTGCGCATATCATACAACACACGATCATTGGGGAAATAAGAGCACTGTATGTCTCTATCGCCAAACAAAGCATAGACGATCAATGTCCCAAAAAACACCCCAATACCAAAATAAAAAAACCGTCTTAGATAGACCTTCATAGTGTATGTAATTCGTTTAGAGCTCTTTTATACCGTAAGCCACTTCCCCTATGCCACCACTTATTTTACCTGCAAAAACAATTGATGAGTGCTTGACATCCAAAGGAAAAATATACGCAGCCTTAATGTCGGACGGCGGCATGGGTGCCTCAAATGTTTCCAGCACCATAAAGCGATCTTTCATGTACTTGTGAAGATAGACTTCTAAACTAGGGTGTCGTTCTAATTCCGCGCGTGATACATAAACCATATCATACTTTTTCATAGATTTAGTCATGTATTTAATCACACCCCAATGATGACGAAAAGCGTGTGGTGCGGCCACCCAAAAAGTGAGAGAGCCTACCAATCCATAAAGCAACCAGCGTCTGAACTTATCGCGGGCATTGATTTTTTCCATACGCCAAATAATCAGCACCCCTCCAATGACCAACATAATTCCTGGAATAAAAATATAGTACCAGCTGCCTGGTTTCATCAAATATATTGATGTTGATACAGCTATAATGAGTGCCAGAGTTAATATTGCCGCTTGCATTAAAGGAGCAAACAAACGCGGAAACTTCTTGACTTGACGAGACCAATCGAGAACCAGAGAACCTATGATGACTGAAAATGCAGGAAAAGAAAGCATAGACAACCACGCCACTTTTCCTCCCATCAAAATGTATGGCAACCAAGCACTAATGGCCCAAATCGCAAAAAACTGCTTGGGGGCTCCTTTACGCATGGAAACGGTAATGGTACGCAACAATGCACGAGGTATAAACACCACAAAAGGTAAAAAGGCAAAGATGAGTACCAGCATTTCCCAATGAGAAAAAAATGGTAGTGAGAGTGAATTGGTAAAAGTCCATATATACCCGTTTTCTTCGATAAATTGCATGACATAGCCTGGACTGGTTTTTTCCGCCATATACATCCAGTAGATTAAGGGCAGTGATGAAATGACTATGGTCAGTAAGACACGTGGCTTTAATAGCCACTTTCCTTTGGGAAAAAACAGTATGAGTAATACAAAGAGCAAAATGACATAAATCAATACGGCTGGTCCTTCGGTTAAGAGTGCCAAAGACAGCATAAAACCGATTAACACCAACCACCCAGGCTGCTCATAAATCAAATACCGCTGTACCCCAACCACCATTGTTGTCATAAAAAAGATAAGCGGACTGTAATGTAACCCCACGTTTCCAATGATACCTACCGCTATGTTACTGGCAAACACCACCAAAGTAGCTAAACCCAATTGTCGGTCAAATCGATTAACGTGAAAAAACAACGTCAAAAACGTCATCCACATAAAAATTGCTGCAGGAAATCGAAGGGCAAATTCATTGATACCAAAGAATTTTTGGCTCAATGCCAGAATCCAAATATTTAAAGGTGGGTAACCAATGCCTTCAGGGGCTAACCAACCACCCTCATTTAAGAGATTCATCGCCGTCAAAGCGTTTATGGCTTCTTGATTGTCGAAAATTGGGAAAACGGTCATCCCAAAGACCAAAACCAAAAAAACACCTATAACAGATATGCGCGACAAATAATTGTTCGAAGCATCTGAAAGGGAAAATATATTCATTCTTTTTCCATCGAAATTAGATTGCGAAAGTACTGCATAGAAATAAAAAACGCATGATGACATTGGCGTGGAAAGTATTGTCACATTTTTTTTAGATATACCTTGTGTATCTGTTCTTTTTCTATGAAATTTACAGCCAGAAAAACGATGCTCAAAAACGTTCAAAAGCTGCCATGTGCTGAAGTTAAATATCCATGTAAACAGATAAAGTGAACCACTTTATTTATACTTTCGTGCCCTTGTACTAAAACATTTCAGAACAGCTACTATTCAATAGATAAATAATCAATTAAATGATTAAAAGACAAACCATAGGTGCCATTGATAAAATTGACTTCCCCGAGTTTGGACTTTTTGATATCGATTGTCGAATAGATACCGGCGCAACCAGCTCAGCCATTCACTGTCAAAACATCAGCATACGTGAAGTCAATGGAGAAGACGTCTTGACCTTTGAATTACTCGATAGAAAACATCCACTTTATAACAAGCAGGCCTTTTGCACCAAAGAATTTTCACAAAAAAAGGTTCGCTCATCATTTGGTATAGAAGAAATTCGTTACGCCATAACAACAGATGTGGTGTTGTTTGGTAAAAGTTACACCACTCAATTTACTTTAGCCGACCGCGTCAAAATGCGATTTCCCGTATTGATAGGTAGAAAACTGCTTCGCCAAGGTTTCATCGTAGATGTCAGAAAAAAAAATATATCTTTCAACAAAAAACAACGATCATGAATATTGCTGTTCTTTCTACCAATAAAAACATATACTCCACCAAACGTCTCGTTGAAGCCGGTGAAGCGCGTGGTCATCAAATGATCGTGCTAAACCACACCAAGTGTTACGTGGTAATGGAACCCGGAAAACCTGAAATCTATTATAAAGATCGTCCTGTAGACAATATAGATGCCGTGATTCCACGCATTGGTGCTTCAGTAACCTTTTACGGAAGCAGCATCATCAGACAATTTGAAATGCGAAAAACGTTCTCAACGTTGAGTTCACTTGGCCTTGTTAGATCTAGAGATAAATTGCGTGCTACACAAATTCTCGCTCGTCACGGATTGGGTTTTCCTAAAACTGCTTTTGCTAAATATCCAAGCGATGTTGATTATCTCATCAAGCAAGTTGGAGGAGCGCCATTGATTGTTAAACTTCTCGAAGGTACACAAGGACTTGGTGTTGTTTTGGCCGAAACCCGAAAAGCTGCAAAATCTGTAATTGAAGCCTTTTACGGTTTATCGGCCAACATCATTGTACAGGAGTTTATATCCGAAGCCAATGGCTGTGACATTCGTGCTTTGGTGGTTGACAACAAGGTGGTTGCGGCCTACAAACGTGTGGGTAAAGAAGGTGATTTTCGCTCCAACTTACACCGTGGTGGTTCGGGACAGAAAATTCGTTTATCTAAGGCTGAAAAAGATGCTGCCATAAAAGCTGCCCAAGCCTTAGGCTTGAAAATAGCTGGTGTAGACATGCTCCAAAGCAATCGTGGGCCCCTCATATTGGAAGTAAATTCGTCTCCGGGACTGGAAGGCGTAGAAAAATATACCGGTGTAAATGTGGCCGATAAAATCATCGCTTACATAGAAAACAATATCGACAAACCACTGAAACACAAAGACAAAGTTGGCGCCTAATGCATTGGTTTGTTGCCCAACATATCCAAGATTCACAAGCACTATTATCGGAGAGCGAAAGTCACCATGCACTAAAAGTACTTCGACTTAAAAGCGGTACACCTATAGTAGTTATCGATGGTTTGGGAAATGGCTGGCATGCAGAAATTGTAGGAAGCAATGGAAAACAGTTGGCTTGTTCTTTAGTGTCTCCCTTACCTACACAGAAACCTCCCAAACTCAGCATAGCATTGGCACCTACCAAACAAATTGACCGCACGGAATGGTTTGCCGAAAAGGCCACGGAAATTGGGGTGGATCAACTGTATTTTTTTACCTCAAAAAACAGCGAACGCAAACAACTGCGCATCGACCGAATAGAAAAAGTAGTCACCGCTGCCGCCAAACAAAGTCAGCGGACATTCATTCCCAAAGTACATGGGCTCATATCGTTTGAAGAGGTGTTGCAGTTGTCGCACAACAAGCTATTGGCTTGGTGCGGGGAAAACGAGCGTCCTGAACAACACGTAAAAGACGCCTTTGTAAATATCAAAAACCCCTTGATCATCATTGGTCCGGAAGGTGATTTCAGCACCGAAGAAGTGCGCATGGCTAAAAAACAAAACTGTCAAATTGTTGGCTTGGGCGATGCACGCTTGCGCACAGAAACCGCTGGGGTATTTGCTGCCGCTGCCTATCAACTCATAAGCAATCTCTGATGCACACCATTGACTGGATAATAGTTGTTGTTGCACTGGGTACGTTTGTTGGCATAAATCTTTACCTTCGAGAAAGCGGGAGCAAAAACATGCAGAACTTCTTTCTTGGCGGGGGGAAATTGCCCTGGTATGTGCTCGGACTAAGCATGGTGGCCACCACCTTTGCAGCCGACACACCACTTTGGGTGACCGAGAAAATTGCCCAGCATGGTATATCGGGCAACTGGTTGTGGTGGAACATGATGATGGGCGGTATGCTCACCACCTTTTTCTTCGCCCGAATGTGGAAGCGCGCAGGAATTCTCACCGAACCCGAATTCATAGAGCTGCGTTACAGCGGCAAGGGTGCCAGATGGTTACGCGGTTTTAAAGCCATTTATCTGGGGCTTTTTCTCAACGCTGTCATCATGGGATGGGTGAATCTCGCCATGATGCGTATTTTGGAGGTTTTTTTCGATCTTACCCCAGAAACAGCTTTTTGGTTAACCATTGCCTGTATGCTACTGGTTGCTCTCTACGCCTCACTGGCAGGATTATCCGGAATTGTTCTCACCGATAGTATTCAGTTTTTTATTGCGATGGCCGGCTCCATCATTTTGGCCGTTATTGTTATTCGTCAACCTGAAATAGGCGGTATGAGTGGGCTTAAGGCACAGTTACCAGAATGGCGATTTAATTTTTTTCCAAACATTGGATCAACAGGAGGTACGGGTACTTTTAGCGTAAGTCTTGGTGCTTTTTTATCATTCTTTGTTTTGCAATGGTGGAATGCTTGGTATCCCGGAGCTGAGCCTGGAGGTGGCGGCTACATTGCCCAGCGTATGATGGGGGCACGCAACGAAAACGAAGCCGTGTGGAGTGTGCTCTTCTTTCAAATTTTACACTATGCCGTACGTCCGTGGCCATGGATTATTGTTGGACTGTGCTCTCTTCTCCTCTATCCAGATTTACCTGTAGAACTATCGGGAAAAGGATTTGTACTTACCATGCGTGATTTTTTGCCCGTTGGCCTAAAGGGACTTTTGCTGGTCGCCTTTATTTCCGCTTACATGAGCACGATCAGCACGCAAATCAACTGGGGCGCGAGTTACTTAATCAACGATTTATACGCCCGTTTCATCAAGCGTGAAGATGGGTTTACAAACAAAGAACAAGCACAAACCCATTATGTCAAGGCAGGAAAATGGAGCGGACTTCTTCTTATCCTTGCAGCTGCAGTAGTTTCAGCAAATATTCACAGCATTGACCAAGCTGCACAGTTTTTAATTACCTGCGGTGCAGGTTTAGGAAGTGTTCTCATTTTAAGGTGGTACTGGTGGCGCGTCAATGCTTGGAGTGAAATAACCGCCACCATTGTCCCCATACCAGTCCTTCTGTTTTCCATGTACGTTTTAGAACCTATATGGGGTGAGTCTTATCTTATCAATAATGGACCCTTTTACGTTGTGGTTTCAACAACCATTGTGTCTTGGCTCATGGTTACCTATGCCACCAAACCAACAACCAGCGCCGTACTCGATCATTATGCTCAACGCGTTCAGCCAGCGGGTAAATGGCCAGGCCAGCAATCAGGCTACCAACAATTGGGCAAACTGGGTCTACAATGGGTGTTTGCCGTGATTATGGGCTACGGATTTCTATTTTCCTTGGGCTACGGACTGTTTCAAGAATGGTCGTATTTCTTTGTGTGGTTTCCATTGACCATCATCAGTGGGTATTTGTTATGGAAATCGCAACCATAAAAAAAACCGCAATAAATGCGGTTTCTTCTGTTTAATTCGGATTGATGATTTCTTTGCGCCCATCGGGCATAAGCATCACCTTAGTATGCTTGGAGTAATTGAGTAAACGCTTGATGGTTTGCTCTGATGGACCTTGTTTCGAATGTCCGTTTTTCTTTGGTGTAATTGTTTTTTGCATAACTTCTCGTTTGGGTTATTATTAGAATAACGAGAAATTATGCAAACATTGTATGCCGAGGATATTTTATTTTCTTGTTAACACAATATTGTGCTCTTTGATGAGCTTTCTTAGGTTGATTAAAGCATAACGCATTCTTCCTAAGGCTGTATTGATGCTCACTCCGGTTTGCTCCGCTATGTCTTTAAAGCTCATATCGTCGTATATACGCATGCGCAAAACCTCATGTTGCTCCTCAGGCAAGTATGTCAACAACGCCGAAGCATCACTTTCAATCTGATCCTTAATCATTTGATTTTCGGCATTCAATACATCATCGGTAATATTGGTAAGAATGCTGTATTCACCATTAGATTGAACTTTGCGATGTTTCTTCTCTCTGCGAAAGTGATCGATGACCAAGTTGTGCGCAATACGCATTACCCAATTGATGAACTTACCTTCCTCATTGTATCGACTGCGTTTGATGGTATTAATCACTTTGACGAAGGTATCTTGAAAAATATCTTCTGCCAATTCACCATCGCGAACTTTTGATACAATAAATAAATAAAGACGATCTTTATAACGACGAATTAACGTTTCCAACGCCATTTCATCACCACCAGCATACATGTGCACCAATTGTGCATCTTCGATTTCAGAATAAAGCATAACTACCTGAATTTAATTAAAATAAATTTCCAAAAAAGGTAATTATGTTTCTATACGCAGAATGGTTTTTTTGTTTAGGAACTACAAATCTAAGAAAAATAATTCGATATATAAAATTTTTAACAATTTTAATTTGGAGCGTAACTGTTAAAGAAGGGTTGTTAAAGTGTGTAGCAAAGGTGAAATAACGTAAACATATAAATAGTGATTTGACGATTTTTAATGCATAATTACTAGACAAATATTGATTAATATTATTGATAACTATAATCAAAATATGATGTGTTGACAGATTCCCATAACATTAAAACAAGTCAAGAAGATACTAAGATTACGTATATTCTATAGTTAAAAAATCACATCAATTTATTTTTATAAAACTAAATTTCAACAACTTAACCTTTTTACGTACCTTTATGATATTTATTTTGAATATAAATTAAAATTGTATGACACTGTAAAACATCATTGTTAAATAAAATATCAAAAAATGTTTTAATTAAACGTTCTTAAACATATACTTTTGCAACTTTTATTAATCAAAATTTCCAAAAAAAACCCTCCGCTTTAAATGGCTTTCTCACAAATTTAACCCTAATAAATGCATCGTTTTTAAGGTATAAATTCATTGATAAAGCAAACAATGGGTGGATTTAATCAATCAACTAAAAAATCAAATCATGAAAACACAAATCATTTCACTTGCACTTCTTGCTACTTCGATTGCATTTTCTAGCTGTAGTAAAGACGATGACCAAAACAACGGAAACGAAAATGGAAATGGAAACGGAAACGAACTGGCATACAACATTGGCGATATTGGTCCCGCAGGCGGATATGTATTTCTTATTGATTCAGCAAATCAATACGATGACTGGTCCTACATGGAGGTAGCCCCTTCCGATTGGGCTGAACAAGGTGGCAAAGATCCAAATGTTTTATTCTCTTGGGGAAGTGGACTTTTTCCAAATAGTATTGGCACACAACTTCAAATAGGTTTTGGCCTTGAAAATAGTAACACGCTCGAACAAGAAAATCGAAACTTCCCAGGAGTAAGTAGTTCGTTAGACTATGAACTAGAAGTAAATGGAGAAGTTTTCAATGATTGGTTTTTGCCATCAGTTTATGAGTTAGAAGTCATGTACCAAGTGTTGCATGTGAATGGACTTGGAGATTTCCAAAATGAGACAAACGACGGGCAATTTAATGACCATGTCATATACCAAAGCAGTTCTGTTCAAAACGGTACAGCTTGGTTTGTCAATTTTGAAATTCCAGCCAACGGAGAAGACCGTGACTGGGATGTCTTTGGTAGAAGTGCTAGTGACAACCGCGGATACGTTCGTCCAGTTCGAAGATTCTAGGGTTTAACTCATGTATTTATCAATGCGCATTTTCTCCAAGGAAATATGGAGATTATGCGCATTATTTCTATAACACCAAACCTAATGATTTTTCATATTATTCGAACTTTAAAGCCTGCCAGTAATTATATTAGTTAAGTTGCATTGCTGAGCCTATATACTTACTTTTGCTCGATTAATTTGACACATGGAAAAACCAACGCCTAAAACGCATATTTTGATTCGGGGCGCACGCGTCCACAACCTTAAAAACATCAGTTTAGACATCCCTCGTAAACAGTGGGTCACCATTACGGGGTTGAGTGGCAGCGGAAAGTCTTCACTGGCTTTCGATACGCTTTATGCAGAGGGTCAAAGGCGATATGTGGAGAGCTTGTCGTCTTATGCGCGTCAATTTATGGGCAAGTTGGAAAAACCGGAGGTGGATAGCATTCGTGGAGTTGCTCCGGCCATAGCCATTCAACAGAAAGTCAATTCTAAAAACCCTCGCTCTACGGTAGGAACAGTTACGGAAATTTACGATTATCTACGGGTGATGTTTGCCCGTATCGGCAAGACCTACTCCCCCATCAGCGGCAAGGAAGTGAAATCACATACCGTAGAAGATGTTATCAATGCCGCCTTTGCACTGGAAGACGGTACACGCTTTATGATTTGTTATCAGCCTGACTGGACAGCAAGAACACCACCCTCCATGCTGGATATTCTCTTACAACAAGGGTATAGTCGTTTATACGACGGAGAAAAGGTCCACAACATTGCCGAGGTGATGGAAGATGTGCCTTCGCTGAAAAGCATCAAAAGCTGGGTGGTAGTCGTTGACCGCGCTGTTACCAGAAAAGACGATG
>JAIUMB010000027.1 GCA_022565745.1 Cryomorphaceae bacterium
CCAAACCAAGGATTAATTTTTCGCAGGGGTATCAATGACGGCTTTAAGTATTATTTGTGATCAATACAAGCATTCATTACAATACAATTGGAAAGTTAACACATGCCATGAAGGGGTGATTAGATGCCCGCGCAATACTGAGCAGGTCTTTCACAATAAACCAATAACAAACAATTATTGAACATATGAAGCGTATAGATTTAAGAAGCGATACAGTTACCAAGCCAACGGAAGGGATGTTAGAGGCCATGATGAAAGCGGTGGTTGGTGACGACGTTATTGATATAGATCCAACGACAAGAGCGCTGGAAGACCAGTTGGCTAAGGAGTTTGGATTTGATCGTGGACTGTTTTGTCCGAGTGGAACCATGGCCAACCAAATCGCATTGATGTTACACACCCGTCCGGGAGATGAGATCATTTGCGATGCACTTTCTCATATATACTGGTACGAAGGCGGAGGTCCGGCTGCTAATGCCGGTGTTTCTTTGCGTTTACTGCCTGGGGAGCGAGGTTGTTTGACGGCAGATTTAGTCGCTAATGCGATAAACCCTGAGAATGAGCATGCTGCGCGTACCGCTCTTATTTCGCTAGAAAACACAGCCAATAAAGCTGGGGGTACTTGCTACGATTTAGACGATATAAAAGCCATACGCATATTGGCCAACAAGCAAAAGCTGCCCGTTCATTTAGATGGTGCACGTTTGTTTAATGCCTTGATAGCCAAAGGACAAAAGCCTCAACAATACAAAGGGTTGTTCGATACGATGAGCATCTGTTTGTCTAAGGGGCTAGGTTGTCCGGTAGGAAGTGTTTTATTGGTAAACAACGCGCAATACAATGAGGGGCGAAGAATTCGCAAGCGCTTGGGTGGAGGTATGCGACAATCGGGGTTTTTAGCAGCGGCAGGGTTGTATGCACTCAACAATAATATTGAACGCTTACAAGAAGATCATCAACGAGCGGAGGCGTTGGCCAATATCCTGACGGAATGTGATTGGGTTAAGCAAGTGATTAAGCCACAGACCAATATTGTCATTTTTTATCCCTATGGCGAACCAGACAACATCATTAAATTGTTAAATGACGCCGGTATTGATATCATTGCTATGGGCGGTGGAGCTCTGAGATTGGTGACACACATGCATATTTCGGATGAAGACGTTGATAATTGTCGACGTATATTTTCTAAATTGGCCGTTTAGCCTTTCAATAAACCGTATTTTTGTCGCTCAAACAACATAAGTAAACATGCAACAAAATCATTTTGCCCTAATCTTGGCAGGTGGTGTTGGAAGTCGATTTTGGCCCAAAAGCACATCGAGATTTCCGAAACAATTTCACGATATTCTAGGAACCGGTTTGTCACTTCTTCAAATGACTTATAATCGGGTCAAGTGCTTTGTTCCCGAGGACAATATACTCATTAGTACCTCCGAGCAATACGTGTCTCTGGTGAAAGAGCAATTGCCCAATTTGCCACACAAAAATATACTCACCGAGCCAGCAAGGAGAAACACCGCGCCGGCCATTGCCTATGGCATGTTTAAAATTTTTAAACGCAACAGTGCGGCTTCGGTAGTGGTGTGTCCGAGTGATCACCTGATTACCAAAGAAGAGCTCTTTTGCGAGCACTCGAAGAAAATTTTGCTTCACTGTGAGAACAATGACTGTCTGGTCACGATGGGGATAACCCCACATGCTCCGCATACTGGTTATGGTTATATCCAACATATTGAAGGCGGTGAAGGTGAGCTGACCAAAGTAAAAACCTTTACGGAAAAGCCAGATGAAAACATGGCTCGTCAGTTTTTAGAAAGTGGCGACTTTTTGTGGAATGCAGGTATTTTTTATTGGTCGGTTTCCACCTTTTTGCAGGCTCTAGAAAGCCATATCCCTGACCTAAACGATTCGATGAAAGAACATCTTGATGACTTTGATGAAGCCAATGAGGAGAGCGTCGTTAGGTCTTTTTACCCGCGTCTAGAAAATGAATCCATAGACTATGCGTTAATGGAAAAGGCGCGGAATGTCTTCGTCTTTCCAGCAGATATAGGGTGGTCTGATTTGGGCGCTTGGGGTTCACTTTACGAGCAAATAACCCCAGACGACAACAGAAATGTGTGCATCGGAAAGAATGTGCTGATGTATGATTCTACCAATAACCTTGTGCATATTGATGGCGATAAGACAGCTGTTATTGAAGGATTAGAGGGTTTTATTGTGGTTGACACACCAAACGCACTATTGGTTTGTAGAAAACAGAGCGAGCAAAGAGTGCGTGATTTTGTGAAAGATGTGAAAATCAAACAAGGCGAACGCTTTGTGTAGAATATTTGTATTACCTTTATAGGTCTGTTTACAACGATAAATTATTTGATGAACACTTAGCATGTTTTGATTGATTTTAATCGATTAATTCAACGAGCAAATGGCATTTCCCTAACCAATGGTTTATGCGCCGTTGAGTGTAAACAAGGCATGTATAACGAATAACAGATGAATAGCGCTCATAGGATTTTAATTGTGTTATTACTGGGCTTTGTTCAGCAAGTAAGTGCACAGTTTTTCTATGGCACCTACATGGAATTCGGTAAAAACAGGGTTCAGTTTACCGACTTTGACTGGAATGTGTATCGGCTCGATCAATTGGATGTCTATTACTACGCCAACGACCGAGTGCTTCCAAGAAAGGTAGCGCTCATGACCCAAAAGAACATTTCTTCTTTACAGCGTCAACTGGAAACGAGCTTTGATGGTCGGGTACAAGTTATTCTTTTTACCACATTAACCGACCTCAAGCAAAGCAATCTCATTCCCATTGACGACATTCCCTTTAACACGGGAGGGGTAACCCAAATTGCCGGGAGTAAGATTTACTTGTACTTTGACGGAAATTATCAAGCGCTTGAACAACGGTTGCGAAAAGCACTGGCCGAGTTGATGATTACTTACATAATGTATGGTGACTTGACGGAGTCGATTAGGAATAGCACCTTACTCAATTTACCCGATTGGTATTTAGATGGATTGGTGTCTTACTTATCTACACCTTGGTCGGTGGAAATTGACCGTGAAATGCGCGAGGGGATTTACAATAGACGCTTCAAGAGGTTTAATTCACTCACCGGAGATCAGGCTGAGATTGCCGGGCATGCACTCTGGCATTTTGTCGCGGAAACTTATGGAAAGAGTGTCATAAGGAACATCTTGTATATGACGCTGGTAAACCGCAATGTGGAAACAGGATTCCAATATATTTTGGGTATTGAAATGGGACAGTTGCTTAAAAATCTTCAGGCCTATTATCGAGGACAATACCAGCAAATGATCGAGAACGACAATGTTGAAGGCGAAGAGTTAAAGAGAAGTCGGAAAACGCGAGAATTTGCCCATATAGCAAGTACATCCAATGGAAAGTATATTGCTTATTCGGAGCACAATCTCAATGAATTTAGGGTGTATGTCTACGATGTAGAAAACAATAAGCGGAAGCGGATTTATAAAGGTGGATACAAGATAGCCATCTATCCGGATCGGAGTTTTCCCATTATGGACTGGCATCCCAATAATCGCCTTTTGGCCTTTATGACGGAAGAAAAAGGGTATATTTGGCTTTATTATTACGACACCGAAAAGAAAAAACTCGACAAACGGCCGTTTTATGGTGTTGATAAAGTCCATCAATTTCAATATTCGCCTGATGGTCGGCAATTTGTTATGTCGGCCGTTAAAAATGGTCAGTCAAATATTTACCTATACAACATACTTAGCACGTCATATCAACCATTGACGTCTGATGATTACATCGATTTATGGCCCTCATTCATCAACGGCGGTAGGGATATTGTTTTTACCAGTGATCGGCCAGACGAAAAGTTGGTGCCCGGAAAGCGAGTGGATAGATTTAATCGCGCGCAAAATGTATTCATATACAAGTTGTCAGAAGGACCAGAACAAACCCTTCGTCGCGTAACCAATACTTCCAATGTTAGTGAAGTATCACCTTCGGAATGGAAGCCGGGTTACCTTCATTACATAAGAAGATACAATGGCGTTCGCAATGATTTTCTCGTGGTCATGGATTCCAATATTGCTTATGTGGATACCATCACACACTACAATTACACATTTGAAAGTTATCCGATATCTGATTTAGATAGAAACATCGAACACGCCACTTTGGGAGGGGACAATATGTTTTATGTTGTAAAGAGAAAAAAGCGCTACCGAATATTTAAAACGCCCCGAGGAAACCCATCGAGTTATTTCTCTGACGCCAGCATTCCTGAGGTAGAAGTAAGAGATGTTCAGATTAAAGAAGACATGGAGGATTTGGGACTTAGGTATGTAAGCGTCCCGGATATTTCATACGAAATAGATATATCCAACTATCAATTTGACGAGGATGTGCTTCGCGATATGGGCTTACATCAAGACCAAATAAAAGAACGAGAGAAAAAAATAAAGGACCAAAGACCAGTACTTAGTTCACGTACCATTGAGGAGCCTACGACTCAAGAGTCCTTTGAAATGCCGCCGAGAAGAAACTATTTTTTGTCTTTTTATCAGGATGAACTGACGTTTCAGTTTGACAATACGTTTTTAAATCCACAATACCAGCCTTTCACCGGTCGTGCAGATGTAGGGATGCTTAACCCCGGTTTTAATGGATTGCTGAGGGTAGGGGTTACCGACTTGTTGAACGATTATAAAGTAACCTTAGCCGCAAGAACAAATTTCACCCCATTACCGGGTACCAGTATCAGTCCCAATCACGAAATATTTGTTGGATTTCACAATTATAAACGTCGACTAAATCAAGAGACATTTCTTTACAGAAGAAGTCACTTGAATGTTATGAGCTTTGCAGAAATTGAACGCTTCTTTAGTCATGAGGTAATGCATCAGCTAACCTATCCTTTGTCGCCAGTAAAAGCCCTACAGTTGTCTGGCGCAGTGCGAATGGATCATCAAGTGTCTCTGTCTCGTGAGCAAATCAGTTTGCAGGAGCCTGCAGATTTTCAGTATTTTGGTGTGATGCGCGCGGCTTACATATACGACAATGTGCGAACGTTGGGGATTAATCTGTGGGAGGGAACGCGCTATAAGTTGTTTACCGAGTATTATCGCCGACTTGATGAATCTTCAAGTGGTATGCATACCTTGGGGATTGACGTTCGCAAATACAACACGGTGCACGGACCCATCATTTGGGCCAATCGCCTTGCCTCAGGCACCTCATTTGGACAAGAGAAATTGATTCATTTTCTCGGTGGGGTTGACAACCAATTTGCACCCCAAATCAATGAAGCTACCCCTATCGCTTTTGAGGAAAATTACATATTTCAAACCTTGGCCACAAACATGCGTGGGTTCTTTCAAAACGCCCGGAACGGAAACAATTTTGCGGTGTTTAACTCGGAGTTGCGGATTCCTTTGTTTCGCTACTTGATGAAACGCCCCATCTTAAATGAATTTGTCAATAACTTCCAGGTGGTGCCATTTTTTGATGTGGGAACGGCCTGGAATGGATTCAATCCTTACGGAGAACAAAATGCCATCAACTCACAAGTCATTGACAGAGGCAATATTCGCGTGGTCATCGACAGCAATAAAGAACCCATTATAGCGGGTACAGGTGTAGGCCTTCGCACCAAGCTGTTTGGTTACTTCGTTCGCGTAGACTGGGCCAAAGGAATTGAAGACGGTGTTTTCTTGCCGCGCGTGTTCCATATTTCTATCGGTACCGATTTTTAACAACAACTTTATTGGGGATTAAATGACCTTGTATGGGGTGCGCTCATACAAGGCATAAAAACTGCGTTTTGCTTACTTAAATAAATATCAAAAGCCTACATTTTATTGAAATATTTCTACAAAACTAAAATGTAAGTTTGATAGTACAATAATTATTGTTTTTCATTAATGTAAGTTGTTGAAATAAAGTCGATTGTTTTTGTAGAATAAATTCTATTTACATCAGGTGATAAGTGTTAAGTTGCTGGAAGCATGTGGTTTTAAATGGCTTTGATGATAAAAAAATGTTGCTGCTATGTGAATGGTTATCGTTGTTTTTGTTAACTTTGCCTATTATAAATACAACAAAATGTTATTTTCTGACGGGAAAGTAGGCATTTTAAAATCAATTAAAATTATGTGATTATGTTTAGAAAGCTATTATTTACTTGGGAGCGGAAGGCCAAATTAATGTTCTCAAACGCTTTTGTTTTACTGGGTTTTATGGGGTTTGCGCAAACCAATATCGCGCCTCAGGCTACGGTAACCGGTAGCGATTGTCGAACAGGGTTGTGTTCCGACATCAACAACTTGAATTTCGGGACGTGTGGAACCCAGCAGATGTGGATCAGTACGTCCAATCCCCCAAGTCCAACGCCTGGTGTAGACTGGATTCAGTGGGATTTTCCTGGGCCCGTGTCGTTTGACGAGTTTGTCATTCATCATGCAAACGCAACCTCTCGTTCTCTTACGGGCGCACTAATTCAGTATTGGGATGGATCCGCTTGGGTGAATCACCATACGTTTAGTAATTTACCGCAGCAGTGCGACAATTCAGTGACATTTCCTCGGCTAACAGCACAAACATTTCGAATCACATCGTTTGAAATGACAGGAAGTGGTCAAACCTCTAACCCTAACTTTAGAGAGATTGAAATCATTCAAGCGTCTACAGCGCCCAACGATGCCGGGGTGTCGCAATTGATTTCCCCTGATGCATTTTGTCCGGGCAACGAAGACGTGATCGTGCGCGTGACCAATTTCGGTACCAACCAAATCGACTCCGTATTTCTCGACTGGTCGTTTAACGGTACTCCGCAAACCGGACAGTGGATTACCACAACGTTGGATACCTTCGGCGGGCTTGGTTCACCTCACACCGATGTGAATCTTGGATCCTTTGCTTTTGCTGCCAATACGACCTATGATATTGTTGCTTGGACATCGCTGCCCAACAACGTCATTGACACCGTTACAGCCAATGATACCCTTAGCGCAACGGTCTCTCCCGCCATAAGCGGTACCTATACCATTAATGACGGCCAGCCCACCGCTGGAAGTAACTTTAATTCATTTGAAGACTTTGCCGATTTCTTAGATATAAATGGTGTGTGTGGACCGGTCATCGCCAATGTAGATCCCAGTTCAGGGCCTTACGACGAGCAAGTAGAATTTGGTGATATCGTTGGTGTAGATAGCATCAATACCATTACCATCAACGGTAACGGTCGAGTGCTCCGCCACAACGCTGCAGGAAGTGCAGATAGAACAACACTTACGTTTAATGGTGCCAAGTATATTACCGTTGATAGTTTGACCATTGAAGCCAACGGTTCGTCACACGGATGGGTCACTCATATTACAGGCGCTTCTGAGCACTTGACCATTAAGAATTGCTCCATTATGGCCAGCACCACCATTACCGGTACTTTCTCTGCGGGTATCGTAACCAGTGGTTCTCCCACAAGTGCCATCACATATGGTGACAACGGAAGCTACATTACCATCGAAAACAATTACTTTGAGGGGGGATATTATTCCGTAACATTAAACGGATTAGGATCTAATAATAATTCCCCTGGTAATAAAGTCATCAATAACGTGATGCGCGACAACCGCTACTATGGTATTTATTCTCGTGCACAAGAAGACATGGAAATCATTGGCAACGACATCAGTCGACCCGACCGCGACAACAGTACCATTTTCTACGCCATCACCGCCAGAAACGGCATGCCCAACAGTGTGGTCATGAATAACCGCATTCACAACACCCATGGCAACAATACGAGCACATCAACCTATTACGGGATAGACATTCGTACCAACACCACATCAATGGGGCCCAATGCTCAATTGACGGTAGCCAACAACCTACTATACGATCAAAATGCGCGTGGATTGTTCTATGGTATTTACATGTCGAATAATAATCATGTCAACGTTCTTCACAACACCATTGAGGTCGACGAGCCTACGCTAGGTGTAAGTGGAAACACGCGGGTGTTTTTCCAAACGAGCAATGCGAATGATTGCCAATTTAAAAACAACATCATTTATCTGGATCGTGGAACTTCAGGAACAGAGCATCTGATCTATCTCAATACGGCGACTACCGATATTGAGGTCGATAACAACGTTTATTTTTCACCCAATTTAAGTTCTACCAACGTTCATCTTGGGTATTACAGCGGTGATCAATCTACCTTTACGGCGTGGCAAGCAGCCAATGGTTCGGCTTACGATCAGTCGGGCATCGAATTTGATCCTGCCTTTATCGGTGGAGCGGGAACCGACTTCTTGCGTCCATCTGCGGCACCTTTAAACTTTATGGGGGCCAACGTACAGACGCTGGTTCCAACCGATATTGAAGGATTCCCTCGTCCCGCAGCACCAGATCCCGGTGCATTCCAGTTTGAACCCCCACAAGGTGTCGACATGAGTGTTTCGGGCTTCACTTCTCCGGCGCAAGCCTGTGGCGACTCTGCGGAGGTGGTTATCGATGTGGTTAACCTGGGAACCGATACCACTGAGACCATCTGGATTGACTGGGCGGTGAACAACGTCGCACAGCCTCAGGTGATGGTGACCGATTCTTTTTATGCGGGTAACATCGTTTCGGTAAGCTTGGGCTGGTTTGCACTCGCTCCAGGTCAAGATTACGACATCGAGGTTAACATCGACAGTGTATTCCCTGGTCCAGACATCGATTTGGCCAACAATTCCGATGAGCTGTTGGGTTACAGACAAGGTTTGTCGGGTACGGTTACCGTTAACCAATTGGCAATGCCATCCGCTACCAATTATGCAAACTTTACCGATTTAATCGACGATTTAAACACCTATGGCGTTTGTGGGCCTTTGGTTGTAGACGTGGTATCGGGCAGTGGTCCGTACGCTGAGCAGTTGGAGATATTCAATATTTCTGGAGCAGACAGTGTAAATACCATTACCATCAACGGTAACGGAAATACCATTACGCACAATGCGTCTGGTTCTGGTGACCGAACAACCATTTCTTTACTCGGTGCTTCATACATTACCTTTAATGATTTGACAATTGAGGCAGCAGGAACTGATAATGGATGGGTTATGCATTTGACTGCGGGAGTAGAGCACGTTACGGTGCGTAATTGTTCCATCATTGCCAGCACTAGCATTACAGGAACAACATCCGCCGGTATCGTGGCCAGTGGGTCGAACACCAGTGCCATCACCTATGGAAACAACGCAAGCTTTGTGACCATTGAGGATAATTTCTTTGAAGGTGGTTATTACGCGGTTTCATTAAATGGTATAGGTTCCAACAATAACTCCCCAGGTAATAAAGTCATCAACAATGTCATGGTTGATCAGCGCTATTATGGAATGTACCTGCGTGCTCAGGAGAATATCGAAGTCATTGGCAACGATATTTCTCGCCCAGACCGCGACAATGGTACCATTCTTTATGCGCTTACTCTGCGAAACGGAGCCCCAGGTGGTGTGGTGATGAACAACCGCATTCACAATACCCATGGTAATTTACCCAGCAACACATCTACCATTTACTTGATGGACTTTAGAATTAACTCAACATCTATGAGTGCTTCTGAACCCTTAATAGTGGCCAATAACCAGATGTACGATATACAGGGTGAAGGCTTGTTCTACGGAATTTATACGTCGAACTCACAGCATACCAAGTTCTACCATAATACCATTGTTATGGACGAGCCTTCGGCCTCTAACACCGCTGCGACCAGAGTGTTTTATACCACGTTAACGGCCACCGGACAAGAGTTTAAAAACAACATCGTTTACATGAACCGCGGCAACAGTGGCGATCAGCACATGGTATGGGTGAACACCGCCACCTCGGCCGTTGAAATAGACAATAACGCCTACTTTGCTCCGAATATAAGTGATCCAAACGTTTATTTTGGTCGCTATTCTACGGATTTCGCCGATCTTACAGACTGGCAAACGGCAAATGGTGGCATTTATGACCAAAACTCTATTGAGTTTGATCCGACGTTTGTAGGTGGTACGGTGCCCGATCGCAATCGACCTGGAGCAGGTGCCCTTAAAAACATTGGCACAAACTTACAGGCTTTGGTGCCGGTAGATTACGACAGCGTTCCGCGTCCTACCGATCCTGATCCCGGTGCTTATGAGTTCACACCATTGCCTTGTACGGGTATTTCAGATTTCACTGTGGATTCTCTGTACCCCGGTGGAGCAGTTGTTAGCTGGACAAGCGACAACATCACTGAGTGGCAGGTAGAATGGGACAGCTGCGGATTTATTCCGGGTTCTCAGTTGGGCAATCTTGACCCGGTTGTTACCACCAATCAAGGCTATTTGATCGATAGTTTGCCTATGGGCGAGTGTGTTTGCGTATTTGTGCGTGAAGCTTGTCCGCAAGGTGGTTACGGTCCTTGGAGCAACGCCATAGAAATCTGTGTGCCCATTGAAGACGACGCCGAACTGATGAGCTTGATTTCACCAGAAGACATGCAGTGTGGTGATAGTTTGATGGATGTTGTCGTAGAGATTCGCAACAACGGTTTCAATCCCATAACGTCTTTGCCTATAGAGGTAAATATCACTGGTGATATCACGGAGAACTTGAATTTCACATATACGGGTAACTTACTCGAAACGGAAGTAGATACGGTTGTCGTGGGTACGATCAACAGCTACTGGGGTGGTTATATCAATGTATCGGCCAGTGTCAATCTTCCGGGTGATCAACTTCGTACCAATGATACAATCAATCTCGACTCTCTATTAATCCTGCCTTTTGCGCCAAGAGTAGAGGATGCCATTGTTTGTCCGGGAGAAGATAGCGTGACGTTCAATGCGTTTGAAGTACCCGGAGGGAATTACAACTGGTTTGACGTGCCAACCGGAGGTACACCTATCTTTACAGGGAATAGCTTTACCGTTCCATCTGCCGGTCCACCAACCGTTTATGTTGAGTACCTCGACCTTGAAGATTCTTTGGAAACGACCTTTGCCGCCGGCAACGGTCAAAATGGAAATATGGTCGATTTTGTGATACACAATACGCTGAATATTTATGCATTTGACATGCTTCCTAGCTCTACCAGCGCTTCAGCAGGTTTTGAAATCTACTACAAGGTTGGCTCTTATCAAGGTTTTGAAGACGACGCCACTGCATGGACCTTGGTTGAAACCTTTACGAATGAAAATGTGACTATTGACGTGCCACATCGTTTGACGTTGAATACGCCTTTGCAGTTGAATGCCAATACAACATATTCATTCTACCTGACCAGAACCGATGCTTCGGTAAGGTACACTTCAACTTCTAACGAGTACGGGGTATTTGCATCCAATGCCGATATGGATATTTTAGAAGGGGTTGGTAAGTCCTATCCATTTGGTTCTACGTTTAGACCAAGAATGTGGAATGGAAAAGTGATTTACGGAAGTGAGGCTTGTTCGGAAGAGCGTGTAGAGATTTCTGCATCCATCGCCGATACTCTGGTCGTAGATTTTGATTGGACCACCGTTAGTCACACGGTTGACTTCAACTTTACCGGTTCCGGAAATGTGACCGATGTTCAGTGGACATTTGCCGATACATTGGGAACAGCCGTTGGTGATAGCGTGAGCTTCCAATTCCCCGATACGGATAGTTTTGAGGTATGTGTAACCGCTACCAATGGTTGCGATACCGTAACGTTCTGTCAAATGGTGTGGGCAGAGAATGTGGGACTTGAACATCACGCATTGGCTAGAACGTTGCAGCTGTACCCTAATCCATCACAAGGTGCATTTGACTTGACGTTTGATCAGCCCTATGTAAGTGACGTGACTTTGAGACTGATGGATATGAATGGCAAAGCCATCTGGGAAGAGCTGATCAGCAATCACGAAGGGGCCTACCATCAACGTTTTGATCGTGGCGATCTTTCCTCTGGTGTTTACATGCTTCAAATCCACAACAGAGAAGGGACCATCATGAGAAAAGTGGTGATTAACAAATAACCCAAAGCTTCAAAATAAAAGCGGCGCATCAACATTTGATGCGCCGCTTTTTATTTTATGGTCAACTCTCAATCAGGCACCAACTACCTCTTTTCAAAAAATGCTTTTAGTACGCGTTTTAAGCCTTTAACCGCCGTGAAAACGGCCGCAATCATTACAAGCATGGAAACAATCAACATCGTTGGATTGCCATCGCGCAGCTGAGGTACACCAAAGGCAAACATCAATGAGGGCCCTGCAAATACAAAGGGCAAGGAGGCAAACATCAACACAATGCCTTTAAAAATCTCCTGCTTTTGGTCCTCAGGCATACGGTCTTTTTCTTCATTCATGGTCGGTAGCATGGTTTAATACGGCTCTTACACTGCCGTGTTGTTTAAGTAAATCTAAGGCGTTTTCGGGTGAAATACCCAATTGTTCGCTGATGATGCGCTGTCCGCGCTCCCAGAGTTTGTTGTTCGACAACTGCATATCGACCATACGGTTGCCTACCACACGTCCAAAACGTATGAGTGACGCCGTAGAAATCATATTTAAAATGAGCTTTTGGGCCGTACCGGATTTCATTCTCGTGCTTCCGGTTACGTACTCGGAGCCAACTTCAGCCACAATAGGGTGGTCGCACACTTCGGTAATGGGACTGCCGGGATTACAGGTGATGCAGCCGGTATGTATGCCATTACGTTGGCATGTTTCTAAGGCGCCAATCACATAGGGCGTAGTTCCTGAGGCGGCCAGTCCAATAACCACATCTTTGTTGTTGACCCCATAGGTTTCTAGATCGCTATATCCCTGATGGTGGTTGTCTTCGGCAAATTCTACGGCCTTTCTGATGGCCTTATCCCCTCCGGCGATTAACCCAATAAACATATCTTCGGGTACGCCAAAGGTCGGTGGACATTCTGAAGCATCCACGATACCTAAACGGCCACTCGTTCCTGCGCCAATATAAAAGACACGCCCGCCTTTGTTGAGTCGATCTACAACAACCTCAACCAATGCCTCGATGGCGGGGATGCAGCGCGCAACGGCCTGCGGAACGGTTTGGTCTTCGCGGTTGATTTCCTCTAAGAGTTCGCGGGTTGAGCGTTTCTCTAAGTGCTGGTACTTGCTCTCTTGTTCGGTGATTTTTTTAAAGCCCATAGGTTATTGCTTCGTGTACTCACAAAGGTACACTAGGTTTTTATTCCGCGTAACATTTCGCGTTTGCCGGGTGGACCGGGGATTTTCTCTACCGTAAAACCCACCGACATCAATGTACGTCGAACGGCGCCTTGGGCACAGTAACTCACCCAAATGCCCTCGGGTTTTAGCGCTTCGTAACACTGGTGAAGTACTTCCCTTGACCAGGCTTCTGGGTGGTAGCGAGGGGCAAAGGCGTCAAAGTAAATGAGGTCGTAAGTATTGGCTTCCGCCATATAATCTTCAAACCGCTGCTTTCTCTTTTCCAGTGAGAAGTAAGGGGTAATGGCTACCAACTCGTTCCATTTGGCTTGGTGCAAATCAGCAAAATACCGAGGGTCAATCCCGGCTTGGTCGGCATAGTTGAGCTGATCGATTATTTCTGTATTAAGCGGCCGCGCTTCTAAAGAGGTGTAATGAACCTTTTTGTGTGTTTTTTGTGCCTCTTGGAGGGTGAGTAAGGCGTTTAATCCGGTACCAAACCCGTATTCTAATATAGAAACGCTCGGCTTTTGTAAGTGATCAAAAGCCGAGCGTAAAAATACGTGAATAGATTCTTGTAAAGCACCGTGTTGACTGTGGTAGTGTTCGTTGAGGTCGGTGTTTAACAAACTGTGACTACCGTCTTTGGTCGTCGTAAGGCGGAGTTCGCTCAAATCTTCAACTTCTTAATTTTGGGTATCGGACCGTTGCAATAGAGTTGGTGACAACTGATACAAGTTTGAATGGATTCGTTAAACGCCTGAACCCGACCTTCGCCTTCGGCTTTAGCCAGTAATTCTAGTTTTCGAAGATACTCCTCTGCCAAGGGCGTAAAGGCACCTCCTTCCAATTCAGCGGGGTTGGTGGCTTCGGCTGTAAGTACGTCAGAAACCCAAGCGGGAATCGGTGTTAAGGGCTCTCCATTTTCCAGTTGCTCTTTCCATTCAGCACTTAAATCATGCACCTCGTGCATCAAGGCTGCCAGCTCCGAATGCTCGTACATTACCGGCTTTTCCTTTTCCTGTACGGCCTTGTTGCTGTCTTTTTCTGTGTTTTGCGATTGGCATTGCGATAATAGCACAATGAATAGCAAAACCAATACGGTGGTGATGATTTTTTTCATTTCAAATGGATTATTCCATGATGACCCCGTCGGCGAGGAAGGTGATTTTCACCACCGGTTCGGTAATGGCGTCAATTTCTTCTTGACTTTTTCCTGCATCGTGTGCCTTGTGTCTTAGCCAATCTACACTTTGGGTATCTACCTTAGCAACACCGTTAAGGGTGGCTTTGCGGCCTTCGCTGTTCATGGGCACAAAGAATCCGTAGTCTTTGAAGCGAACGGTCATGTTCTTGCCGTTGCCCAAATCCACATCCATCCAGCAGCCTTTCTTTTTACATACGCCGAGAACCTCACCGGTTACTTTGGTTTCAATGCTGTCAACGCCTTCAAGCATAGCCAATAATTCAGAGGCGTCTACAGCACCTTCTGGCGTCAACGTAGAATCGCCGTAAACCTCGTAAGTTACAGCTTCTGAACTCGTTTCGCTTTCTACATTCAAATTTGCGTTGCTTTCTGGACCGCCACAAGCAACAACGGCAGCCATGATTCCAACAGCAGATGCCAATTTAATTAAAGTCATATTTTTTAGTTTTGGGTTTGTGTGCGTTTTATTCCAATGCACGGGTTGCAAAATTAAGCAATAAGTATTGATTATTAAGGGTTAAAAATCACATTAATCACATTTGCCAACGGGCCTGACTGCTTTCTTGCATATCTCCAATTTCACCGGCTTCGAGTTTGAGTTGACCAGAAATACCAATCATCGCCCCATTGTCTGTGCAGTAGGCAAAAGGAGGAATGTAGGTGCTCCATCCTTTTGTGTGCGCCCGTGCCTCGAGTGCTGTTCGCAAGCCACTATTGGCCGACACACCGCCGGCAATGGCAATGTGATTGATGTTGGTTTGTGTGGCCGCCTTCTCTAGTTTTTTCATCAGCACCTCAATAATGGTAGATTGAATGGATGCCGCTAAGTCGTGTTTGTTGTTTTTAATAAAATCAGCATCGGCTTTTACCCCCTTTTGCACCGTATACAAAAAACTGGTTTTTAAACCGGAGAAACTAAAATTCAGACCTTCGATTTTTGGTTTGCCAAAGGTAAACGCCTTGGGGTTGCCTTCTTTGGCCAATTGATCGATAATGGGTCCGCCGGGATAGGGCAGTCCCATTACCTTAGCGGCTTTGTCAAAAGCCTCGCCGGCGGCGTCATCCAGTGTTTCCCCCAAGAGTTCAAAGTTGCGGGCACTGTTCACGCGAACAATTTGGGTATGACCCCCGGATACGGTAAGGCACAAAAAGGGGAAAGGGGGATTGGGAAATCCTTCGCCTTCTATCAAATGGGCGAGAATGTGCGCTTCCATGTGGTGAACACCAATGATGGGAATGTTCAGACTTTGAGCCAAGCTCTTGGCAAATGAGCCACCAACCAACAAAGACCCCAGTAATCCGGGCCCTCTGGTGTAAGCAATGCCGTTTAATTCTGAGGCGGTAATACCCGCTTTTTTCAGGGCGGTATCCACCACCGGTACAATGTTTTGTTGGTGTGCGCGTGAAGCCAACTCGGGCACTACACCGCCATAAATTTCGTGGACAGATTGATTGGCGGTGACGTTAGACAGCACTTTTTTGCCTTTTAAAACTGCTGCCGAGGTGTCGTCGCATGACGATTCAATGCCTAGAATGTACTTTTGTCCTGCCATGCGGCAAAGATATGCATCTTGCATGGTTTTTGACACTTGTTGGTTGTCTCAAATCCCAGTGGAATTACATGAAGCACATTCGCCTTTTTATGCGCCGTCTCTTTCGCTTTACATGGCTTAGCGTGTTGGGGTTGTTTTTGCTTTTGCTCACCACCATATTGATTTTGCAAATTCCTGCAGTACAAACCAAATTGGCCCAGTGGGGGGCAGAGAAACTTAGCGATACATTCGGTGTTCAGGTGTCCTTGCAAACAGCCCGTGTAACCTTTCCCTTAACCCTAAAGGTAACCGGTGTTGAGCTCTTCACTGCACATGGCGATACGGTCCTCTTGTCGGACGAAGTGGCCATAGTGCCAGGAAGGTTTGCAAAAAACCACCTTCATATTAGTCGCCTTAATTTGCTTAAGCCCTATGGGAAAATGCTGAAACAACCGGGCGACTCTACAAACAATTGGCAACAAACCATAGCTGCTTTCATTCCAGAGCAGCCCAATCCGGATATGGTGTTTGAAATAGGTGATGTAATCATCGAAAATGGCTCATTTTATAAGTACGCAAACGTGGATAGCGTGGCATACGCCATGGAAAACGCCTTTGTTAAAATCAACGGGTTTACGTATGCCAATGGCGGTGTTGATGCGTTTTTACATCAAATGACATTTAACGGTATGCGTTTGGACCTGGAAGAGATGACCGGTGCTTTTATTTATCGTAAAGACCAAGGGGTAGGTTTTTCGAGGGCGGTGGTACGCACAAACAAATCAACCGTTAAAGGCGATTTCTTTCTAAATGTTAAAGAGAATGCCGATTACAGCGAATTTGCCGAAAAGGTAGCCCTCAACCTGCGCTTTGATGAGCTGGATTTTTATTCGCAAGAGCTGAGGGCCTTTGTCAAGACGTTTCCTGAACTGGGGCACATGGTTGTGCAAGGAGAAATTACAGGGACGTTAGAGTCTCTCCGCGCCAAGGACATTCGGGTGCAGTACGAATCGGCAACAAGCTTACGGGGAGATATGCATCTCCAATATTTGACCTCGGCAGAACCTTTGCTGATGGATGTCCGACTCAACTATATGCGGAGTAATCACCGTGAGTTTTCGACATTGATGACCATTTTAGCCAACGAAAACCTTGCTTTTGCCGCGCCTTACATCAATGTTTTTGCCTTTAGTGGTAAATTCGTGGGAACCCGCGACGTGTTTACGGCCAATGGTATACTACACACAGATGTGGGGACTTTTGAAATGGGTGTGCAGCTGGATGCCGAGGGCAAAGCTTTAGTGGATGCCGATTTTTCAGGAAAGGTGATCGGTAAACAAGTCAATGCCGGACAACTACTGGCCATTGAAGACTTGGGCAACACCAATTTTACGTTTGATGTGGTGGGAAGTGGACTTAGTCCTAAAACAGCATCTCTTAAACTTAAAGGTAAGGCATCGTCCGTTCGGTATCGGAATTACAACGTTCAAAATGTTTCGGTTGATGGCCGAATGCGATCTTTGTTTTTCGAAGGAGAAATAGGTGTGAATGACCCCCATTTGGACTTGCATTTTGATGGGACAGCCATATTGAAACCGGGCGACATCCAGCTCAATTTTTTGTCCTCCATCAATCACGCAAACCTCTTTGCTTTGGGCTTGACCGATGTAGATAGCGTATATAAATTACAAGCGGATGCAGTGGTGAATGTTGCGCAAACCGACAACTGGGTAGGGGAAGTGCAAATTCAAAATGCCTTTGTGGAACGCAGTCACCGTGTTTACTTTTTTCGCGATATCAATGTGGCCTCGTTTGAAATAGGCAATAAAAATGTGTTGTCGGTAAACGCCGACTTCCTCCAGGCAAGAGTGGAAGGGCAGTTCCAAATACCTCAGCTGTATCAGACGCTACACGGGGTGATTGCTAAGCAAAGCTCATTTGTTGAAGAGTATGAAGTGCCCGATGAGGTGTACTATACAGCGACATTAAAGACGGGCGATACCCGCTTGATTACCGACCTGTTTTTGCCACAGATGGAGGTGTTTAGAGATGCAGACCTTGTCTTATCTCTAGACAGCAAGCACATCGATCTCAAGGCGACGTTTCCAGGTATTAGGTTCAACGGCTATGAGGCGAGACGGTTAATCCTACAAGTCAACGCTAAGCTCAATGAAAAAATACCGCTGAAAGCAAAGGTGGGAGAACTTATTTCGCAACACTGGAACTGGAAGGATTTGGCAATCGATGCCGATTTCCTTCGCGACTCCCTTAATTTTGACATTGCATCGGGGTTTGATCAAGGTGGGGGTGGGTCTGTGCAATTGCTTGGCCTCGCCACTCAGGTCGACACCGCCGATTTTGTGATTGTCTTAGCCCCTTCCACATGGAACTTAGCCGGAGGTGAAGTGCATATTGAGCCCAACAACGCCATCCTTATTCAAAATGGAGCCATTCGCGTGGACAATTTATCACTGACTTCTGATGGTCGAAGAATGTTGGTCAACGGCAATGTTTCGGCTTCTCCTTACGAAATTCTTCGGGTGCAACTGGAGCGTTTTTCTGTGGATGCATTTAATGTGTTTCTAGAGCCAAGAGGATTTGTGCTCAATGGGGTGTTGGAAGGGGAAATGATTTTTAATTCACTGTTGGGTGAGCCGCGTTTTGCATCTGATTTGCGAATCGATAGTTTGTATGTCAACGAGTATTGGCAAGGCGACTTTTTTCTCGATTCAGAGTGGTACATCAATGAACAGTTTATTGAACTGGACATTCATTTGGATCGTGGACAATTGCGTACTTTAGAAGTTTCCGGGAGTTACTTTCCCGAAAGTGACACCTCAAAGTTCGACGCCTTAATCACCGCTCGACGCTTTAGGATTCGTCCATTAACGCCCTTGTTTAAGGCGTTTACAGATGATTTACGCGGGGTAGCGAGTGGTGAGATTGCGCTTCGAGGCACGCCAAAATCGCCGGCGTTTGACGGTGTTCTGACCGTCCCAAACATGGGGTTAACCATTCCGTTTCTCAATACGCG
>JAIUMB010000028.1 GCA_022565745.1 Cryomorphaceae bacterium
CCGTTTCCGTTTCCATTTCCATTTCCGTTGTCATTGTCATCATCGCTGCTACAAGCGGTAAAAAAACCTGTGCCGACAATGGCTCCGATTAGAAACATTCGATTAAATACTTTTTTCATGGTGAATTGTTTTTTAAGATTACCGACATTTAACGTCACTAAATTTGATTTTGTTTAAAAGTATATGTACATAATCGTGGATTTGACTTGATATCACCATTGTCAAAATTGTTATAATTTCAGTAAAGTATTGTAAATCATGGTTTTTTGTCTTTGTTTTGCGTGGTTATAAAAAAATCAAAAAAATCAAATAAACAACGTAAGGCCATATACAAAACTTGCCAATAACATCATCAGAAAGGTGTATGGTAGAACTTTATGAGCTTTAAGACCAGTTATTGCGAGTAAAGGCAGCGCCCAAAACGGTTGTAACATGTTGGTAAGTTGATCGCCGTAAGCCATGGCCATAATCCCCTTGGATATGGGAAGGTTAATGGATTCGCAGATGGATAAAATGAGAGGACCCTGCACAGCCCACTGTCCACCTCCACTGGGGACAAAAAAATTAACCAAACCGGCACTTACCATGATTAAATGTGGCATACTGCTTTCAGTGCCTATGGATACAAACCACTGTGTAAAGGTGTCAATTAACCCTCCGTATTTGAGTATGCCCATTACCCCGAAGTAAAAGGGGAATTGAATGAGTATGGCAGCGGCACCCTCCATACCGGCTTTTACCGATTGAAAAAAATGGTTGAGACTGCCGTAAACCATTAACGCAAATCCTAAAAACAATCCATTGAGTGCATTGGGGCCAAAAGTGCTTTCGTTGTAAGCTATTGACAATATGGTGGCTGCAATTAATCCTGCGCCAAGACATAGGGCGGGTAATCTTGTGTGTTCAAAACGCTCGGCTCCTTTGGGCTTGCTTACGTCTTGTGAATCGTTGCTGTAAGGTGTTAATGTCTGTTCTGCTCTGTTTTTTTTTCGAAAGAAAAGCAATACCAAAGGCGTCAATATCAGTAATACGGCAAAACTGATCATGTTTTGCGTGGTGAGTATGGTTTCGTTTATGGGTAGTGATTCTGGAAGTCCGGCTATCTTGTAATCGCTTAATTCCCGTAGATGGTTTTTCTCAGCTGCTTTTAATGGTGCGGAGCCCGACAGACCACTATGCCAAGTCAACATACCAGCATAACCGGCAGCCCCGAGTAGAGGAAAGTAAAAAGGAATGTTGCGGTTTTGAAAATTTTCAGCTGTTTTTCGGGCCATTACAGCACCAAACAAAAGTCCCAAACCCCAGTTAATCCAGCCAAGCATCATGCTGCTCATTGTCAGTAATACAATGGCTTGCGATTGATTCCCCACTAAATTGATAAGTCGGTTGATGATGTTGTTAACCGGAGGACTAACCGCTACACTGTATCCCAATATTAATATAAGCGCCATTTGTAGGGTGAAAACCATCATAGATGGATCCCAAAAGCCCTTCTGCCAATGCAGGCCAACGTCTATCAGCGATTGTTTCTCCACTAAAAGTGAGAGGATGGCCGCTACTAAGGTTAGTAAAACGGCCAATCCAAATGGCCCTGGCAGAATGGCCCGAAATAAGCGCTCTATGTGACGGGAGATTCCCATCAGCATCTAGAACGGCAAGTCGTCATCACTGCCATTGTCGGCTGATGCGTCTAAAGGAGGCAAGTTTGATGGAGGCGCACTGGTTTCGGTCTGGCCTGCTTGTGTTTGTGGAGCATCATTTTGCAAAGGCTCTATGCGCCATCCGTGTATGGAGTTAAAGTATTTAACCTGACCATCGGGCGCGGTCCACTCTCTCCCGCGTAAATTGATGGAAATTTTCACATCTTGGCCTACTTGAAAGTTGTTGAGCAGGTCGCATTTGTCTTGGACAAACTCAATGAGGATATGTTGAGGGTACTGCTCTTGGGTAGTGATTACACATTCTTTTTTGCGAAAAGACGCCGTCACTTGTTTTTCGGGATATAATTCTTTGATTCTTCCGGTAACTTCCATAATTGATGTTTGATTGATAATGATTAAACGTTATTTCTGAATGTTGTCGCTTAAAAGGACTTTCCAAGCTTTCTCGACTTTGCCTTTAGCCAACAGTTCTTTGGCATAATGGTGAAGCAATTCACGAGCCTCTAAACCATCGCTACTGTCGTTAAAGATGGCTTCCACACGAGGATGATTGAGTACAGAGCGAATGTCTTCGTCGGAAGGCAGGTGTTCTACATTGCCCAACATACCCAAATCGTTGCCGTCAAAGACGTATGAGTTCCTGATTCGGGGAGGAATATTGTCTACGCCTATGCCTTTATTGCGCAATGGTTTTTCTACTTCAAATAGTGCATCTCCTGAGGCGCGTGCATACCAATTGCCACCAAGGCGTGCCACAAGGTCAATTTTGTGCTGGTCAATTTTACCTTCGGCGTTGAGGATGTCTTTACTGATGTGCATGTGGATAACTTCACAAATCACCAAGTTTCCGGCACCTCCTTCTTCTCCTAAGGGGACAATCTCTTTTACCCTACACTCCATTTGTACAGGTGATTCCTTAACTCTTGGAGGTGTTACGCCAACTGAGGGCTCTTCGGTAAGGCCTGCCTTTGAAAATTCATTGACACCGGTATCATATTCGGTGCTAGAAAGAGAGCATTGCTGAACCAAAGCGTGATTCACAATGTTGATAACCACCTCTTTGGTCGCTTCGCAATTGGTTAAAGTGTCCTTTACCGTATTGTTTCTCACTCGTCTTGCCGGAGAGAATATCAATATGGGAGGGTTGCTACTGAAAACGTTGAAGAAGCTGAAAGGGCTGAGGTTAGGGTTTCCGTCTTTGTCCACCGTGCTCGCAAAGGCAATGGGGCGCGGCCCAATCGCTGCTTGTAAGTATGCTTGTCTTTCTTGCGGACTTAAGTCGGCTAATTTTAGTGATATCATGCGTTTTTGTGCGTTTTTAAGAATGCTAATATGTCGCGATTGTTGGCCATTTTCATGTAGCCTCCGCCTTTTTCAATGTCTCTAAATAAATTCCAAGCTTCTTTAGCCATATCAATGGTCTGTTTTTCGAAGAAGTGGCTTCCTGAAGCAGGATCTATATGCCCGTCGATATGCGCTTCATATTGCAGGATGAGCTGAATATTTCGTGCTATTCTCAGACCAAATGGATCGTTTGGTTTAGAGTGTACATTATGAGGAGCAATACACAAAGCATTGGCGCCACCAACTATTGCCCCCATGGCTTCAGCTGTGTTTTTTACCATGTTTTGGTATTCGTCATCAGACGATTTGTTGTCCAATCTGCTCTTTACAAAAATATCGGGATGTGTAGGTTCTATCTTGCACGTTTCTAAAAGAAATTGGTGTAGTTGTCGAAGGGCACGTATTTGGATGATGTCTAAAAAATAATGGCCAACGGTAGGTAGCGCATACCAAAGCTGCTCAACGGGTTTTCCGTTTTGAATAAGCTCATGACTTTGCGCAATGGCCAGTGCTATTCGAGTAGCTGGAGCTAGGTCTTCATTTGCCATTAGGTTGATAGACCCCGACCGACATCCTGTTCTAAGATGCCCGTGAAGAAAACCACGACAATCATAAAATACCAAGGGATTTTTTTCCGGATAAGTTTGAGCAATATAGGCTTCTAAATCTTCACACGCCGATTGGTTATTTGTAACCACGTATAATGTGATGTAATCCAGTACCACATCATTCAACAAAACAGGCCACTTTACTTTGTTTGTTGGCGTTAAGTACACGCCATTAGCACCACCTTCTAGTGCTTTGATGATGCGTATGTTATCATCCTTCTCGTTGGATATATTTCCATGAGGGTGAACCAGTACAAGACTGCTTTTTTCAGATGGTAATGGTGCTTCAAAAGCGTGACTTGTGTGCAGTGGGTTTATAGGGGTGTTTTTAAATACCTTAGTGGTAAGTTCATCAATGCTTTCAACACCCGTTTCACGTTTGATTTTCTCCAACCATTGTGTTTTGGACAGTGATGAGAATTCTGAAAAATCAAGTGCTTTGCTCATGCGTTTTTTTCTACGTTGAATGACCTACAAAATTAAGGCACAAAATTGATGTGGTTGGTTGATTTTAATATGAATTTGCGGCCTTTCTACGGTTGAGGTTTATCTGCTGTTACTTAGCCTTTCTATCGATATTGAGAATATCTTTACCTCTCTCCTTCATAAAGGCCATTGCTGCATCGTAGTCGTTGTGGATAACACCATCCAGTATGGCTTCTTTGATGGCGCTCTTTATGAGGCCGACTTCTCTACCTGGTGGCAGATTAAAGGTTTCCATTATTTCCTTACCACTGATGGGGGGCTGCCAATTTCTGAGTTTGTCTTCTTCTTCAACCTTGATCAAACGTTCGCGAACTTCACGGAAATTGTTGAGATATTTGCGCTTTCGGCGCTCGTTTTTAGTGGTGATGTCGGCTTCTACAAGCAGCATCAGATCGTCGATGTCGTCACCGGCGTCAAACAACAATCGTCGAACGGCTGAATCGGTCACGTTTTCATTGGTGAGCGCAGTAGGGCGACTGCTCATAGCAACCATTTTCTGCACGTATTTACTGGTAGAGCCCAGCGGAAGTTTGAGCCGTTTAAACATGCGAGGCACCATTTTACCTCCTACAAATTCGTGACCATGAAAGGTCCAGCCGATTTTACTGTCAAACTTTTTAACCACGGGCTTGCCGATGTCATGCAGCAGTGCTGCCCAGCGCAGCCATAAGTTGTCGGTGTTTTTACTGATGTTGTCAACCACTTCAATGGTATGGTAAAAATTATCTTTGTGTAATTGGCCTTCCACTTCTTCTACACCTTGAAGTGCATTGATTTCGGGTAAAAAGTAAGGCAAGAGCCCGGTTTCAAAGAGTAGAGCTAACCCTTCTGATGGGCGCTCGCACATCATGATTTTATTAAATTCGGTCATGATGCGCTCTACGGAAACGATATGTAGTCGATCGGCATTTTTCCTGATGGCCGCCAATGTTTTTGGGTGAATGGTAAAATGCAGTTGTGCCGCAAATCGAATGGCACGCATCATTCGCAAGGGGTCATCAGAAAAGGTGATGTCTGGGTCTAAGGGGGTGCGAATGATTTCGTTTTCTAAATCGGTCAATCCATTAAAGGGGTCAATGAGCTCCCCAAAACCGTCGCTGTTTAGATGTACCGCCAAAGCATTGATGGTGAAGTCTCTCCTGCGTTGATCGTCTTCTAGAGTGCCGTTTTCAACCGTAGGTTTGCGACTGTCGGAACGGTAAGATTCCTTTCGCGCGCCTACAAATTCCAGTTCAATGTCTTTGTGGCGTAACATGGCCGTTCCAAAGCGTTTGAAAACAGTTACCTTGGGTTGCCTTGGCAGTGCTTGGGACAGCTTTTCAGCAAGTTCAATTCCACTGCCCACTGCTACCACGTCAATATCGTTGGGAAGCGGACGGCGTAAGAGATAGTCGCGAACGTAACCACCGACCACATAGGCATCCACCTGCATGGCATCGGCAACATTAGAAATGGTTTTGAAGATATCGTCAGAAATTATGTCTCTGCCTTCCATTTGTTTTCTCGGTTAAAGTCTTTCGTCAAACGCATTTAATCAATTGTATTTCGCTTTGCGTCTATGTAGAGTTTTGATTTTACAAAGGCCATTAGATTTTACGGCCTCACATCATTCGGTCACTGGCTTTTGCTTACGTAAACTGCAAAGAGCAACACCATAATCAATATCCAGTACATCAGTATATTAACGCGCTTAATGCTGCTCTTTTGCTCTTTGATGTCGTCGTTGTCTTTTTCATCGGTTTCTACCGGAAAGAACAACGGATACAGCATTAGAGCTTCATTTCTCAGCGGTTTGTTGGCCGAATTTTTCCAGCATTCCCAGCGATTAGTCGGTCTTTTTTTCTTTTTTTGTAGATGCAGTAACTCGTACTGTAGGGCCACTTTATAAGCGTAAACGACCAATAGGACGATGAGAAAAATGGCAATGAAGATTGAAAAAATGTGTTCCATCATAACGTTGGCAAAAGTACGATGCAAGAATGCATTTCCCTACTGATTTGGCGTTGTACTTTTGCCGCAATGAACAAACCGATGACCTTTAGCAAAGAAGCTGTAGATAAACATTCACGTGCAAGAGCCGGAATACTTCGTACGCCTCACGGAAATATTCAAACGCCCATCTTTATGCCGGTGGGCACATTGGGAACGGTAAAAGCCATTCCTCATCGCGATTTAGAAAACGATGTACGGGCACAAATCATTTTGGGAAACACCTATCACTTGATGTTGCGCCCCGGAATGGACGTCATGCACGAAGCTGGTGGACTTCATCGTTTTTCGTCGTGGAATAAACCACTGCTAACAGATAGTGGTGGCTATCAAGTGTATTCGCTAGCGGCCAATAGAAAAATTACAGAAGAGGGGGTGACTTTCCAGTCGCATATCGATGGGAGTAGACATATGCTTAGTCCAGAGCGTTCTATGGATATTCAACGCATAATCGGCGCCGACATCATCATGGCGTTTGATGAGTGTCCGCCATTCCCCTGTACAGAAGATTATGCACGTAAAAGCATGCACTTAACGCATCGTTGGTTGGATCGCAGCGTTGATCATTGGAAGAAAAACCCAGAGGCCTACGGAAATCCCCAAATGCTTTTTCCCATAGTTCAAGGTAGTGTGTACCCTGAGTTGAGAAAGATTTCCGCCGAGTATATTGCCAATGTTGATGCCCCGGGAAATGCCATCGGCGGACTAAGTGTGGGGGAGCCGGCGGAAGATATGTATGCCATGTGCGACCTGGTGTGTGATGTTTTACCGGAAGACAAGCCGCGTTACTTGATGGGGGTAGGAACGCCGGCTAATTTGTTAGAGTGTGTGGCCCTTGGTGTGGATATGTTTGACTGTGTGATGCCAACAAGAAATGGAAGAAATGGAATGTTGTTTACCAAAAACGGCATCATCAACATTAAAAACCGCAAGTGGTACAACGACCATTCACCCATTGATCCAGAGGGAGATAGTTATGTTGATTCGGTTTATAGCAAGGCGTATTTGCGACATCTTTTTGCCGCGAACGAATTTTTAGGAAAATACATAGCCTCACTTCACAATTTGCGGTTTTACCTTTGGTTAATGGAAACGGCGCGTCAACATATTTTAGAAGGTACATTCGCCGAATGGAAGGCGGGTATTATACCATCGCTTCAAAATCGCTTGTGATGTTTAAAATCGTCGATTGGTACATATTGCGGAAGTTTTTAGGTACCTTTATCCTGGTGTTGGTGCTGATTATGTCCATTGCTGTGGTGTTCGACGTGTCGGAAAGAATTGAAGATTTTGTAACGAAAAATGCGCCTTTAAGTGAAATTGTCTTTGACTATTATCTCAATTTCGTTCTGTATTTTGGCAATCTCTTTAGTGCGCTTATTGTCTTTATATCTACCATTTTGTTTACTTCACAAATGGCTAATCGCACGGAAATTGTTGCTATTCTAACAGGGGGTATGAGTTTTAGACGCATGCTGTGGCCATATTTTTTAGGGGCATTGATTATAGCGGGGGGCAGTTATGCATTGAACCACTACCTCATTCCTCAGACCAATGAAGTGCGATTAGATTTTGATTCAAAATATATTCACACCCACCAACGAACCAGTTATCGCAATATCCATCGTCAGATTTTGCCCGGTGAAATGGTGTTTATGGAGTCTTTTAATGTCAAGCGAGGAACGGGGTATCGATTCACTTATGAGCGGTTTGATGATCAGGTGCTAAAGGCAAAAATTTCGGGTGATTTCATTCGCTTTGATACGGTTTCAAGAGGATGGAAGCTTGATAATTATGTGATTCGACACATCGATGAAATGGGGGTTGAACGACTGGAGCGAGGAAAGCGATTGGATACCAATTTTTCCTTTTTACCAGATGATTTAGCACCTGGTGTTTTTACAACGGAAACGATGACTACGCCAGAATTAAAGAAATTGATTCAAGCTGAACGCTTAAGGGGAGGAGAGACCATCAATACATTTTTAATCGATTATTACAGTCGCAGCAGTTGGCCGGGCGCAACCTTTGTACTTGTGCTCATTGCCGTGGCGCTTAGTTCCCGAAAAAAGCGCGGTGGGTTAGGACTGAACATTGCGCTCGGATTGATCGTTTGTGTGGTTTATATATTTTTTATGCAGATATCTACCACCTTTGCCACCAGTGGAAATCTTGAACCTTGGCTGGCAGTATGGTTACCAAACTTTGTATTCACCGGCTTAGCCATTTATCTCTACCGCATTGCCCCTAAATGAGAACACTGCCCTATTGCGCATGCACATCGTGGTGTTTGTGTGGGGCTTTACCGCTATATTGGGTCGTTTAATTTCACTAGATGCAGTGTCGCTGGTGTGGCACCGTATGTTGATTGCTGTCGCCGTTTTAATGGTTTATTTAATGGCGCGAAAAAAGCTGCAGCCGTTGTCACTGCGGCAGTCGTTACCTATACTGGCGGCAGGACTCGTCATAGCGGCGCATTGGATTACTTTTTTCTTGGCCATTAAAGTGGCCAATGTATCCATAACTTTAGCCATGATGTCTACGGCCGCTTTGTTCACCTCATTTTTGGAGCCCTTGTTCTTTAAGCGCAAAGTAGATGTACTCGAAATCGGCTTAGGGGTTATTGTAGTGGGTGGCTTGTATATGATTTTCCGTGCCGATAGTACGCATTTTGTCGGCATGCTGATTGCCTTGGCGTCGGCTTTTTTGTCGGCTTTGTTTAGTGTTATTAACGGCAGATTGATTACTGTGCACCGCCCAACCACCATTACCACTTATGAATTACTGGGTGGTGTCATTGGCATCACGATTTTTATGGTCGTCACCGGAAGGTTTAATGCTGATCTTTTTGCATTGGGCAATTGCACCGAAGGGGGGGCTTGGGCACTATTAGGCGGCTATTGCGATTTGACTCTGCTGTTGGTGCTGGGAACCGTTTGTACGGCGTGGGCTTTTATAGAATCGGTGTCGGTTATGAAATACCTCAGGCCATACACGGTGGTGCTGAGCATTAATATGGAACCGGTTTACGGCATCATCTTGGCCTTTTTATTTTTTGGCGAAAGCGAGCGCATGGATCCTCTGTTTTACTTTGGAACAATTATCATACTTTCTGCGCTGTTTACCGAGGCCATTGTCAAGCGAAGACGGAAAAGGAAAAAAGTGGTTTAGTGCATTTAAATGAGCAGAAAGCAGCTGCTCTCGACTTATTTACACTCTCTATTGTTCCTCCATAAACGTCTGAACGAGTTCTTTAGCTTTTTCAAAATCAGATGTTTTGACATGAATATCAACATCGTTTTGTGAGGTTCCAAAACCAGCCAGTCTTCCAGACTCTGTATTGTCTTTAATCAAAAATGGAATGCCATTGTCTTCTAAAATGGTGGCAACTCGATTAATGATTATTGAGCTATCGGACATCAATCGTATTAAGTCACTCATGGGTATATTATGTGGTTTAGCGTTTGCGAACGGATGGTCGGGCATTAGTCTGGCCATCACTCCAAATATACGCTTTTTTTTTATTAGTTGAAATGAGGTATTAACAATCGGTTGCCGCCTTCATTTCATCATTCGTAAGCGAAAATGATAGAAGCTCTGTTTTAAGAGGGGTTTATTTTAATAGTGATCGAATGGTATTTACTTAACACGGAATCAACAGTATGAGAAATAAATATAAGCTTTGATTCTAAGACTTTATCAATGTGTTTACATTTCAAATGTCACTTCTGGTGTTTGAACGGTGAATGTCTCGTCGTCGATGAGAAATGAAATGGTAAAACGATGCGAGGCAGAGGCGGTTGGACGCTGATGGATATTAAGTCTTGTTGTTTGGTTAAACATAAGCTGATCAAAGTGCTTTTTTAAAGCGTCCTCAGCATTCTTTTCTGGATACATCGGTGAATTAAAGTAGTCGACAAGATTTTCTCCTGCGGGATGGTCGTCATCAAAATCAGCATGGCTGGTTATAGAAATCCCACGAAAAACGTGGTCAGATCTGAAAGATACAGCAAAGGAACACGCGTAAGCACTTTGGAAAACAGAAAATGATTTCTTTGGAACATAGGACACTCTGTTCATGTTGGTGAAAAATGATATAGAGAGATGTTCATTTTTCTTGATTTCATCACCTTCATTATATACTTCACTCGATCTTAAGGACATGCGATTAATGTTCATTAGTCCGATATTTTCAACGGCAACCTGTGGATTAAAGTCGGAGGGAGGACAGCCACAACCCTCTATGTATCCTTCACACTTTTGTCTTTGACATCCATTGCTGAAGAAGAAGAATAACATGATAAAAATTGCAGCGTATTTAGGTGTCTTCATGGGCTTAGTGTGCGTTAAAGGTTGGTTTTTTTCAATTCTAATGTTGCGGCTTCAGAATAGCCTTCGTTTTTCAGGGCATTTAGAATATTGATGATTTTCGACAAACTGACCGACGCGCCTTGACTGCCAATGGATCTAAACCATTCGATGTCGTCCCCTGCATTGTTTCCTTTGAGGTACTGTCTGATATGACCACAAAGGTCTTTGATGTTGATGTGCAGCTGCACGATGTAAGAGACCAGTTCGGGGTGAAAGAAGTCGGCATACGGCACATTGATGATTTCCCATAAATCATTGGCCTTTTCGTTGAAGTAATCGTAGCTGGCTTCAGAATAGAGTTCTTTTTCGTCAATGCGGACCATCAATTCACTTTGGGACAAACCGGCTAATTTATCTAATAGCGCGCCTCGCTGTTCAATAATTAGCGCCAAGCCTTGGTCATTGGCTTTGTCTATACTTATAACGGGTTTGAATTTAAAGATTCTCGAAGCAATGCCGTCCCGCATGCGGTTGACATTTCGCGCAATGAGGTAATCCAAGTCTCTGCGCACGGCTTTCCAACGTTTGCGTTTTTCTCGTACCAGCAGTACATCGATGATAAACAAAGTAAAGGCAGCCCCAAATAGTTCGGAGAAAAAGTTAAGCGCCAAATCTTCGTTCAGATGGCGATACCTCCAAAGTAAAATCATGCTCAAAAGCACAACGCCATAGACGATTAAGGGGATGTCGGTTTTAATCAGCGATCGATAAATAATCGAACGCAGCTTGGTCTTTCTAAATCTTTTAGTCATACAAAGTACCTGATCATGTTAAGCTGATTGTGCTTATACTTTAAGCGTGAAAGGTAATCATTTAATCTGAAACATTAAATCTATGGGATGATGTGTATTTAAAAGTTGGTAATTGATGGTATAAAAAAGCCTCATCAAGTGATGAGGCTTTGAGGTAAGTTAGCTTTACAAGATCAGCATGGCGTCTCCATAACTAAGGAAACGGTACTTTTCTTTGATGGCTTCTTTGTATGCTTTGTTGAGCAATTCATAACCGGTAAAGGCCGCGGTCATCATCAAGATGGTTGATTGCGGTGGGTGAAAGTTGGTCACCAATGCATCGGCAATGGTGAAGTCATGTGGAGGATAAATAAAGCGGTTGGTCCATCCATCAAACTTCTTTAGCTTGTTTTCGGTGGTAATGGATGTCTCCAATGCACGCATGGTGGTGGTGCCCACCGATACAACTTTCTTTTTACTGTCGATGGCATGGTTCACGATATTGGCTTCTTCCTGTGTAATGATGAGGCGCTCAGAATCCATTTTGTGCTTCGACAAGTCTTCTACTTCTACTGGACGGAAAGTGCCTAGTCCTACGTGAAGCGTGATTTCTGCCGTTTCAATGCCCTTGATTTCAAACTTTTTAAGCAGTTGCTTACTGAAGTGTAAGCCACTTACAGGCGCGGCTACAGCACCTTCGTGCTTGGCGAAAATGGTTTGATAGCGGACGTCATCTTCCTCGTCGGCTTCGCGGTTGAGGTATTTGGGGATGGGGGTTTGCCCTAAGCGCTTGAGTTTTTGTCTGAACTCTTCATAAGAGCCATCAAACAAAAATCGCAAAGTGCGACCTCTGCTGGTGGTGTTGTCGATAACTTCAGCGACCAATGAATCTTCATCGGTACCGAAAAATAATTTATTACCGATGCGGATTTTTCTTGCGGGGTCAACCAATACATCCCATAAACGGGTTTCTTTGTTGAGTTCACGAAGCAAAAATACTTCGATGCGGGCATTGGTTTTTTCCTTGTAGCCGTACATGCGGGCTGGAAATACTTTCGTGTTGTTGATGACGAAGCAATCTCCTTCGTCAAAGTATTCCATGATGTCACCAAAATGTTTGTGTTCAAACGTGCCGGTTTTGCGGTCAACAACCATCATCCGGGCGTCGTCTCGATGAGGAGCAGGGCGATCAGCTACCAATTCTTTAGGCAGTTTGTAGCTGAAATGGGATAATTTCATTTTTTTCATAAAGCTTACGGGCTTTTAAAATGTTAGTGAAAAATAAGCCTGCAAAATTACGAATAAATTTTTTTCTTTAACCCAAGGTTATCACAAAACACATGGGGTTTTAATCTGAGCGGAGTGGCTATTTTAGCTATCTATAAACCTTTAACAGGGGTTTCTTTGTTACATTTGTGGTTCTACGTATTTTAACATTAAAACACAATCTTATGACACACTTAAAACCAGGAGATGACGCTCCAAATTTTTCCGGAAAAGATCAAAATGGTAACACCATTTCACTCAATGATTACAAAGGAAAAAAGGTCGTCATGTATTTTTATCCCAAAGACGATACCCCCGGCTGCACAGCTCAAGCGTGTAACTTGCGCGATAACTATAGCGAATTGCAAAGCGCAGGGTATAATATCATAGGTGTAAGTGCTGATAAGGAAGCCAAACATCAAAAGTTTATCGAAAAGTACGACCTGCCTTTCCCCCTTATTGCCGATACCGAAAAGGAAATCATACAATCGTTTGGCGTGTGGGGGAAAAAGAAGTTCATGGGACGAGAATTCGACGGTATACATCGCGAAACTTTTGTCATCAATGAAGCGGGTAAAATCGATAAGGTGATCGACAAGGTCAAGACCAAAGACCACACAGCGCAGATCTTAGAGCAGTAGCCGCTTCCATTGTACCAAATACCTAACATACCCGACGATGCCAAGTGGCAACCGCTATCTGGCGGTTCTATTAATGAGGTGTATCGCGTCATTATGTCCGACGCCTCATCATTGGTGGTGAAAGTCAACCGCTCTACTCGGTATCCGGGTATGTTTGCTGCCGAAAGTGAGGGCCTTAATCGATTGGGTAGTTTTTTACATGTCCCTCGAGTAGATGGCGTAATTACTTACCAAGGCAATGATTTCCTCTTGTTGGAAGATTTAGGCGAAGGTGTTCCCGGGAACGCTTTTTTTACCTCATTAGGCGAGCAGTTGGCGCAAATGCATTTAGTGAAACAAAGCACTTTTGGCCTTGATCACGACAATTACATTGGAAGCTTACCGCAGTCGAATAAGCTGACCGACAATTGGTGTGATTTCTTTATTGATCAACGACTATTGCCTTTGGTTACATCCGCTTTTGACAAGGGCTTGCTCAATCGTGATGATATAAAGGCGCTGGAGTCCTTGCGCATTCGAATAGGGGACTTATGCCCCAAAGAGCACCCATCTTTGTTACACGGTGATTTGTGGTCGGGAAATGTTCACTGTGCAGAAAATGGCGATGCATACTTTATTGACCCGGCCATTTATTGTGGACATAGAGAAATGGACTTGGCGATGACCAAGATGTTTGGTGGTTTTGACAAGGCTTTTTACAATGCCTATCAAGACATTTACCCCTTAGAGAAGGGGTGGGAGCAACGCGTTGTCTTATGGAATACCTACCCGAATCTTGTACATCTTAACCTTTTCGGAAGTGGTTATGTAGAAGGCGTAAGGCAAGGATTGAATTATTGATTGCCTAGAAAGTTCGATGGTTTCATAAGGGCATCTGAAAGAATAGGTAGGCTAAGTCTCTAACGGTTTCCACCTTCACCTTCCTTCTCGTCTTCTTCGTCTTCGTCTTCGTCTTCGTCTTCGTCTTCGTCTTTCAATACGGTGTCATTGACGGTTGGAACGAAGTCTTCCGGCTGTTTGATGTCCTCTGCGGTTATATTCCAGGTGTATTCAATTTCCCAGTTGGCTTTGATTTGCACTTCATCGCTGTTGACGATGATGGGTTCAGGAAGTAAGTTTTGCAGCAAATTGCCGGGATCCCACTTTCCATTGCCATTCCAATCTACTACAGCTTGCATCTTATAACCGCCCGGTTTGATAAAGGGCAGGATAATGATTGTGGTGTCGGTTATGATTTGTGATTTAATCAATGTTTCACCGGTTGAAATGTCTATGATTAGTGAATCTATTCTTCCGGGGTTCACCGTGATTTCTAATTTTCCAAAATCTTCTTTGTCTGGAATGTCAAATTTGTGGTGTATAGAGTCGCTATTTTTACTGTTATCCCAATAAGTAAAGGCATTGGGTGGTATGCTTATTTTAAACTCGCCCATACCTTTTCGAGGGAAATACACGGTGTATGTCCCGTCTTTGTTAACATGCACACTGTCTGTAGTAAACTTTACCGAGTCTCTTTTGACAAAAATGCCTGATGTATCAAAGTCAACAATGGGGATGTTTGCAGCAAACTGCGCTTTTTTGTTGGGGGTCAGTTCTTTTCCAAATAGAGCGGTATGTCGATATTTAAATTCTTTTAAAGTGCGTTTTTTGATGTTAACCGTATCGACAGCTGTTCTTGTGGCATACACAAATTGCATGGTATCTGTAATGGCCTTTTCAAACCATAGCGTGGCGGTATCAGACGATGCATTCATTACAATTTTTGGTGCTTCCATTGTCGGATAAATAACCTCAACACTCATGGTGTCAAGAGGGCGGTTAAAAACCATTCTGACGCCTTGGGAATGAATCATTCGCTCCTCAGTTTTACGCAGTTTGGGAATAGGTTTAAAGGCGCGAACCTCCAACATGTCGTGCTCGTCATTGGCGGGATTGATGGGGTAGGGAAGAAATCCACCTTTCTCTAAATCCGGGTCGTATTTAAAGTTGCCATTTTCGTCTTCAAAAATCACCAATCGATATTCTCCTTCTTTAAGGTACTTTAAGGTAAAGCTGCCACTACTCTCAGACATCGTGTAGTAATAAGGTTTTTCTAGGATGGCCGTTGAATCGTTTTTTTCGCTTTTCCATGTGTAGAGTCCAACAATGGCGTCTTCTAATGGTGCCTTATCTTCAACCGTGCGCACTTTTCCCGTTACGGTAAGCGAGTCGATGTGATCACCCGTGGAAAATACGTAGACAAAGTTTTTGAGAATATTGCCTTCGTTAAGGTCTTTGATGCCATCGCCAAATTGAAAAACATAGGTTGTGTTTTCTTTCAGTGTGTCTTCCCATTCAACGATGATGCTTTTGCTGCGAATACTTCCCTTTACTTTACTTTTTAGAGGAGGGGATACGGTAATGTCGTTGGAAATCCCCCCTGGTTGGAGGAATTCGTCAAAGAATATGGTGAACGAGCTTTTGTCGAAAAACAATCCTTCATTTTCCGGAACAGTGCTCAGCACTTCTGGCGGGGTTTTATCTACGGGACCACCTTCTACAGTGCCGATGTTGGCACAGGCATATGCTACAAAATAAATGACAACGAGGGAGCAAATCAGGCGTATCATGAGTTTTCGCTGCCGGTAAGGTTGCGGAATACTTCTTCCAGTCCAAGTTCGTAAGGCCTGCTTTCTTCGATAACAAATCGGTTGTCTACTGCAAATTTAAACAGTTCTTGACTTAGGTCTATGTGCTTCTCAGACTCTACAAGCAATCCTTTATCCAGTTGTTTTACGCGAACCACGCCATTGATTTTTCTCAAGGCGGAGGTGCTTACATTGCCCTTAAACCTCACAAGTACGGCTTTGGTTTGCGAAGCGTTGCGAAGCGCATCAGCCGGCTGGTCGGTGAGAATGTTTCCGTTGTTGATGATGATAACTCGGTCGCAGAGCATTTCCACTTCTTGCATGATGTGGGTAGACAACATAACGGTTTTTTCTTTGCCAAGCTGCTTGATAAGTCCTCGTATTTCTACAAGCTGATTGGGATCAAGCCCGGTAGTTGGCTCATCGAGTATCAATACTTCGGGATCATGGATAAGTGCTTGAGCTAAGCCAACGCGTTGACGATAACCTTTTGAGAGTTGACCGATTTTTTTGTGGCGTTCTGGTCCAAGCCCAGTAAGATCGATCATGTCTTCAACCCTCGACTTAGGGGTTTTGTTAATGGCGGCTACAAAGCGAAGAAACTCCACAATGTACATATCGAGATAAAGTGGATTGGTTTCAGGTAAATAACCCACACGCTTTTTCACTTCCAATGGATCATTGTCGACACTATATCCACAAACGCTTACGTCTCCAGATGTTTTGGGTAAGTAGCAAGTAATAATCTTCATCATGGTGGACTTTCCGGCACCGTTGGGACCAAGAAATCCAACCACTTCTCCAGAGGATATGGAAAAGCTGACGTCGTTTAGCGCGCGTTGCTCTCCGTATAACTTAACGGCATTTTTAACTTGAATAGACATGGATGCGAAATTAGTCTGTTTCTCCTGCACAAGCAAGCATAAAAATAAATTTCTATGAGTAGCCCATAATTGGTGTTTTGACTCTGTATCCTTTATATATACTGTAGAAGCGCTCAAAGTGGCGAATAAAAAGCCTTTTGTACATTCTGGATTAAATGAGATTTGTGATTTTTTAAGAAAAAGGTGTAATGCTACGCCTAATTTATGTCAGCAGACTAATGCCGTTTATCTGTACATTTGTGTTCAAGTGTGAAATTTATCCATTGAAAAAAATTATTGGTGCAGGCATTCAAGTTTAAGCGTTTATTGTTGGTTCTTATTATGGCGTGGGCGTTCTTAGAAGGCACCATATGGGCAAACCATCATGTCAAACGCGTTTCTGTGTCAGAAGGGGTGTTGGTGCCTCTTGTAAATCAGACGTATATAGACGAAGCCCAAAATGTGTGGTTGGCCACAATGGGGCAGGGGATGCTTTGGTGGAATGGTCATGCCTTTGTACCTCCCTATTCTGAAAACACCTTACAAGACCCTTTTGTGTTGGATATGTTTCAAAAAGGAGGCGTTTATTATATGTTAACAGAGCAGTATTTGGTAACCTATGATGGTCATAAGTACAACCACACCCCATTGCCGGAATCAGAAAGGATTGTGGCTGCATACGTCAATAACAGTAACCTTTACGTTGTGTCACAAGGCAACGGCCTATGGATGAAAAATGACAGTACTTGGGCGCATTTGAATGAAGGTTCAACCACGCTAAGATTTAATGATGTCATTTTTGTTGAAGACACCTGGTGGTTTGCCACTTCAGATGGTGTATGGGAAATAGGAGAAAACATGAGGCCAGTTGGCCTTGAAGGCCTTCATGTTCGCAAGTGGTTTAAATCACCAGAGGGGCATTTGTATGCGGCGACTACCAACGGCTTGTATCATTGGGACGGTCAGTTTAATACAGTTTTTGATTCGGTTGACGTACGTGACGTAGCGTATTACCAAGGAGAGATCTTTGCTGCCACCAACGCTCGAGGTATTTTACGTGAGCATGGGGCATCCATTTCAACGGCAAGTGGTGTTCATAGTAATCAGATGCGGTCAATAGCCTTTGACGGTGCGGGCAGACTTTGGTATACAACGATAGACGGCATGGGCGTCATTACCAGTTTGAAAGAGCAAACATTCGCTCAAGATGACACCAAATATTACCGTGGATTGATTTCACAAAACAAAAACATTTGGTTAACCGGAAATATGGGTTGGATTCTTGAAAGAAGAACAGATACCATACGCGGTGATTTAGAGCCGGGAATTGTATTTGCCATGACAGAGGACAGCAACGGAAACGTATTGATAGCTGGAGAAAATGGCATTGATATACGGGCAGAAAACGGTGAACGTTTATCCTTTCTTAGAGAAGCCTTACCAGATCCTTTTATTACGTCGATGGCAGTGGTGGATGATGTGCTGTTTTTGGGCTGTGCCAGTGGAATATACAGGATAAAGAATTATCTTAAACAACCGCTTGTTGACCTGATTTATGCCCAGGGTGTATCCCACTTAACCAAGAGAGGTCAGCAAGTAATTGCATTGTCATTCATCAATGGTATTTTGGTGTTTGATTCATACGGTAAAATGATTGAGAGTTACTCGGAATTTGCTGATTCATCGGCGTTAAGTCTATTGCCCTCAGCGTTGTCGGTAGATGATTTGGGATTTATATGGATGGGAACATCAAATGCGGGGGCTTTTATTCAAACCAATGATGGGTGGAAGAACATGGATATTGAGGGAGAAAGAACAATCTATGATTGGCACCCGGTAGGGGATAGAAAAATGATGGTCGTCACAGAGAATCACCTAATGATGGTCGATGCAAATAATGACGACTTTCTGGTTTATAGGCATCCATATGAGACATTCATCCCTAGTGGGTATACCGATAGGACGTACCCCTTTGGCTTTAAAGATGGGTTGTTGTACTTGACCTCAAATTATGGAAGGCACATCATTGATACAGAATTATTCTA
>JAIUMB010000029.1 GCA_022565745.1 Cryomorphaceae bacterium
ATTTGGCGCTTATGCAATAATTTTCTACCTTTCGAAACAATTGATTTTTTACAGGTAAATCGGCTTCTTTTTTAACATGAAATCGGTTTGCTACTAATAATATATGACTATTACCAGAGTTAAAGTTTTGCTATGAATCACACAATAAGCGCTAGCAATAAGCTAAAAGAGTTCTTTGGTTTTGACTCGTTTAAGGGAAATCAGGAAGCTGTCATCAACAATTTACTCGACGGCAACGATGGGTTTGTCATCATGCCTACTGGAGGCGGGAAATCACTGTGCTACCAATTACCGGCATTGATGTCTGAAGGCACGGCAATAGTGGTCTCCCCTCTGATTGCTTTGATGAAAAACCAAGTGGATGCCTTACGTGGTTACTCAACCGTCAATGGCATTGCTCACGTGATGAACTCCTCGCTATCAAAAAAGGAGTTACTTCAAGTTCGCGCCGATATTGAAAACGGTGACACCAAGTTGCTGTATGTAGCCCCTGAGTCATTGACCAAAGACGAAAACATTGAGTTTTTGTCTCAACAAAACATCTCATTTTACGCCATCGACGAGGCGCATTGTATTTCTGAGTGGGGTCACGATTTTCGACCTGAATACCGCAACCTGCGTAGCATCATCCAACGCATCAGTAAGCGCCCAATCATTGCCCTAACCGCTACGGCAACACCAAAGGTTCAGTCTGATATCATCAAAAACCTTGGGATGGATGAGGCCCATGTCTTTAAGACTTCGTTTAACCGCGAAAACTTGTACTACGAGATTCGCCCTAAAGTGAACATCGAAAAGGAAATCATTAAATTTGTTCGCCAGCACATTGGCAAAAGCGGAATCATCTATTGCTTGAGCAGGAAAAAGGTTGAAGAAATTGCGCAAACACTGCAAGTAAACGGCATCAAAGCCCGTCCGTATCACGCCGGCCTTGACGCGACCACCCGAGCACGTCATCAAGATATGTTTTTGATGGAAGAAACCGATGTGATTGTGGCTACCATTGCTTTTGGAATGGGGATCGACAAACCTGATGTTCGTTTTGTTATCCATCACGATATCCCCAAGAGTCTGGAGAGTTATTACCAAGAAACAGGGCGAGCCGGACGCGATGGTGGTGAAGGTATTTGTTTGGCTTTTTACGACTACAAAGACATAGAAAAGCTCGAGAAGTTTATGCACAATAAGCCGGTTGCGGAACAAGAAATTGGCAAACAACTCTTGGCCGAAACTGTGGGATATGTCGAAAATGGCGGCTGCAGAAGAAAATACCTTCTATACTACTTCGGCGAGGTGTTCGACGACAGCAATTGTAAAGAAATGTGCGACAATTGTCGACATCCGAGAGAGCAATTTGATGCCCGTGAGGATGCTTCTCTAGTGATGCGCGCCATTTTAGAAACCAGCAGCAAGTTTAAAGCCCCCCAAATAGCCCAAATTCTAATCGGCGAACTGACCTCGCGCATCAAAGCGTATAAAGTGAACCAATCGGATATCTTTGGTGAGGGAGCCGATAAAGACGAAAGACATTGGATGACCGTGATTAGACAACTGATTGTTCGCGGTTACGTAGACAAAGACATTGAAAGTTACGGTCTTTTAAAAGTCAATGAACGCGGTAACGATTTTCTAAAAAATCCCACTGAGTTCATAATCAACAAAGACCACAATTATGACGATGCAGACGGGGAAGAAATGGTGAGTATGCAAAAAGGGGCAGCCGCCCTTGATAGCAACTTGTTCAAAATGCTCAAAGACCTTACCCGTAAAGAAGCACAGAAAAAAGGCGTACCACCATATGCCGTGTTTCAAGAGAACAGCTTGAGCGAAATGGCTACCCACTACCCTACGTCGATAGATGAACTCAAACAACTCCCTGGCGTGGGAGAAGGAAAAGCCCAAAAATTTGGACAACCTTTTATCTCGCTCATCCAAAATTATGTGGATGACAACGACATTGAAAAAACAGAGGATTTGGTCGTCAAATCTGTGGTCAACAAATCCGGACTAAAAGTCTATATCATCCAAAGTACCGATAGAAAAATTCCACTTGACGACCTTGCTCGCGCTAAGAGCTTGGAACTTTCTGAGCTTTTGGATGAAATCGACATTATCGTGAACTCGGGGACAAAAATCAACATTGATTACTACCTCAACAGCATCATGGATGAGGATCAAATTGATGACATCTACGAATATTTTATGGAATCTGATTCAGACAGTATTGACGACGCCATGGATGAGTTTAACGGCGAATTTTCTGAAGAAGAACTTCGTATGGTGAGAATCAAGTTCATGTCTGAAGTAGCCAATTAAACAGCAATTGATATACAAATGACATTGTGATGCTTCCATTGACTTTATTTCTATCCAAAACCATGTCACATTGTCGATAGCTTGGTTTATTTCGCGCCGATTAATTGCGGCCACAAACGCCAAAAAGAGTTTTAGCCGACCAGTCATACGATTATCGGTTGCCGCTATTGCTTTTTCCGTTGCCGTGATGATTATTTCAATGGCTACCGGTTTGGGGTTGCAAATTGAAATTAAAAACAAACTAACGTCCTTCTCTGGCCATATTTTACTGCGATCGTATGAAAGCAGTATTGGCCTAGAGCACTCCCCTATCCTGCCTGAATCTGAATGGATCAGTGACGTAGCGAACATACCTGGCGTTTCGGCATTGCAGGCTGTTGGCAATAGAGCAGGCATCATAAAGTCCGCTTCCTTTTTTGAAGGCGCCGTTTTTAAAGGCATTGACGCTGAATACAACGCTCCATTTATTGAACATTCTTTAGAATTTGGAAACGTACCGGATTTGACCTTGGACCAACCCAACGACAGCATCCTAATATCGAGATATCTCTACGATTTACTTGCCATAAAAGAAGGAGAGCGCATTGCAATGTATTTTTTTAGACCAGCACCTCAGCCCCCATTGCTGCGGTACTTTTACATCAGTGGCGTTTACTCGACTGGTCTGGAACAAATTGACGAACAGTTGGTACTCGGAGATCTCAGACACTTGGTTCGTGTAAATGGCTGGGACAGCAATGCGGTTGGTGGCTATGAAATTTTTCTAGATAAGGGATACGATATGGACGAAATGGCCACCGTTATTCGCGACCGTGTGCCCTACGATGTAGAAGCCATATCTGCGCGCTCACAATACGAGCAAGTTTTTCAGTGGGTAGATTTATTTGATGTCAATATACTCATTATTTTCATTGTTATGCTCATCGTGTCTGCCATCAATATTTCATCTGCACTTATGATCATGCTGTTGGAGCGAACACGCATGATTGGCACACTTAAAGCAATGGGCGCAAATAACGCATTGGTGCGAAAAATATTCCTCAACAAAAGTGTATATCTCGTTTCCCTGGGTCTTTTTTGGGGGAATTTAATTGGTTTGGGATTCGCTTTTGTTCAGCACTACTTTACGCCCATTAAGCTCGATCAGTCGGTGTATTACGTCAGCGCCGTTCCCATTCACCTCCATTGGTCGTGGATTGTGGGAATTAATGCCGTTACCGTTGTGTTTTGCTTATTCTGTTTGCTTCTACCCAGCTTGTATATCAGCCGCATTAAACCGGCAAAGACCATCTCTTTCCGATAACATAACTCTTGGCTAAAACGACCAATGGCTGCAAACGGGGATTTTGCAATCTTCCCATTTGCAGCCATCAGCTTTTTTGTTCATAAGGTTTACAGAAGCATGCGCATTGGATCTTCCAACATGCTCTTCATGGTTTGAAGAAACTTCGCGCCGGTAACACCGTCAACGATGCGGTGATCACAGCTCAAGGTTACTTTCATAACGTTTCCGACTTTTAGTGATCCATCGCGAACCACAGGAACTTCTTTAACCCCGCCAACGGCCAATATACATGCGTCGGGTGGATTAATGATGGCTGTAAATTCATCGATGCCAAACATTCCTAAATTGGAAATGGTAAAGGTGTTACCTTCCCAGTCGGCAGGTTGAAGTTTCTTATCTCGTGCTTTACCTGCAAAGTCTCTTACTTCATTGCCAATGGTCATCAACCCTTTTTGGTCGGCATTGCGTACAACTGGTACGAGCAAACCTTCGTCTACAGCAACCGCTACACCAATATTGATGTGGTGATTTCTACGAATGGTGTCGCCCATCCAGGAAGAATTGATGGCTGGGTGTTGCTTGAGCGCAACGGCACAAGCTTTTATGATCATATCGTTTACAGAAATCTTCACATCATCGGCCGCATTGATGGACTTTCTAGTCTCTAATGCTTTGTCCATGTTGATTTCCATGGTGAGATAGAAATGTGGAGCCGTAAATTTCGAATCGCTCAAACGGCGAGCAATGGTTTTTCTCATCTGAGAAACCGGCTCTTCGTCGTAGGCATCACCGCTATGTGCAGAAGCAGATGCTGATTTGGACTGAGGTTTAAAGTCTTCTATATCGCGTTTTACGATACGACCACCATCGCCACTGCCTTTGACTTCAGCTAGGTCAATTCCTTTGTCTTCAGCCATTTTACGTGCCAATGGAGAAACCTTAAGTCGCTCATCATCGTCATTACTTGATGTTTCTGTTTCAGACGGTGCTTTAGATGAAGATTCTTTTGATTCTTCTGGCTTATGGTCATCCGACTTTGAGTCATCTTGCTCTGTTGATGCCTTCTCATCATCTGTGGAGTCGGTTTTTGCGTCGTCTCCCCCATCATCTCCGTCTAACAGCGATTGAATGTCTTCTCCTTTTTCACCTAAAATAGCCAAAATAGAGTCAACAGGTGCACTTTCACCTTCACCAACGCCAATATGAAGTAAAAAACCTTCTTCAAAAGACTCGAACTCCATTGTGGCTTTATCGGTTTCAATTTCCGCCAAAAGGTCTCCTTCACTGACTTTATCACCAACTTTCACGTGCCATTTTGCAACGGTACCTTCTTGCATGGTGTCACTGAGACGGGGCATTTTAATTACTTCTGCCATAGTGCTATTGAATTTTCAAAAATGGATAGTCTTCTTGCGCGTAGATGTCTTCGTAAATGGCTTCATCTTTAGGGAAGTCGCTATTTTCGGCAAAATCTACACATTCCTTAACGCGTGCTTTAACGCGGTTATCAATCTCTTCGATTTCGTCTTTGGTGGCGTATTCTTTCTCTTTGATTACATTGAGAACGATGGTAATTGGATCTACCTTTTGATACTCCGCCACCTCATCCTTGGTACGATAGTGCTGCGCATCACTCATGGAGTGGCCTTTATATCGATACGTTCTCGCTTCTAAAAGCGTAGGGGTATGATCTTTACGTGCTCGTTCTACGGCTTCGTGCATAGCATCGTAAGTGGCAGCCGGGTCCATACCATCAAAGTAGTCACAAGGCATTTCATAACCAAGGCCCAACTTATAGATATCGGTATGATTGGCGCTACGTGCAACGGACGTACCCATTGCATAACCGTTATTCTCCACAATAAATACCACTGGTAATTTATACAACATGGCCATGTTCAGGGTTTCGTGAAACGCCCCTTGTCTTACGGCGCCATCTCCCATATAAGTCAAGGTTACATTATTGTTGCCCTTGTATTTATCTGCAAATGCCAGACCAGCACCGAGAGGAATTTGCCCCCCTACAATACCGTGACCACCATAAAAGTGATGTTCTTTAGAAAACATGTGCATGGAGCCACCTTTACCTTTACTGGTTCCGGTTTCCTTCCCCATCAATTCGGCCATAATTCTTCGCGGATCTACACCTAAAGCCATAGGTTGAACGTGGTTGCGATATCCGGTGATCATTTTGTCACCCTCCTCCATAGCCAAAACGGAGCCCGCTAAAACGGCCTCTTGGCCATTGTACAAGTGTAGGAACCCACGAATTTTTTGTTGAATGTAGAGCGCAGAAGCTTTGTCTTCAAACTTACGCCAAAACAGCATGTCTTCATACCACTGAAGGTATATGTTCTTTGTCAAACGTTTTTTCTTCGCCATAGCGATAACACTTCTAAGGTGAATATAATTAAATGGTTTTGAAAATGATTGTGTAAACCAGTTTCGCACGCAAAAATAGAATGTAAAATGTTGTGACCAATGATATAACATTAGAAAATATCCCTAATGATGGAGATATGTTTACTATTGTTGCCATTCTAACACGAAGGCTCACTAATCCAAATATTTAGACAGCAAAATTAAAGTGTGCTTTATGCCTGCAAATCCTTTCTACCAAAGCGAAATGGCAATAGTGACTGAACATCTTTGAGTAAAATGACACTTTTATCGTTCGCTATTAGAATTTCAAAAGCGCTGTTTTGACGGTCTTCTGTTTCTGCCATGACTTGAAGACAGCTTCCACATGGTGCTGCAGGACGTCCAGTTCCTGGCACATAAATCAAAATCATCAACACTTTAGATTGTGGGGCTTGAGCACCAGCAAAAAAAAGGGCTACGCGTTCCGCACATAATCCAGAAGGATAGGCTGCATTCTCTTGATTTGAACCCGTGATCACCGATTTGTCGTCTAACATCAATGCTGCTCCAACATGAAATTTTGAATAGGGTGCATGAGCCGTTTCAGACGCTTGTTTGGCCGATAGATAGAGTGTTAGCTCATCACCCATTAATTCATCTACGGCCATTTCGGCGTATTGAATGCTGATGTGATGTGACTTCAACTTATGATTCAGATTTGTGCAAATTCCAGAACAAGGTGAAACGCAGGGTATTTTCAAGTGGATTGCGAACTCGAGTTGTGGGTATGAGGTATGAGAAATCCAAGCCAAATACATTAAATCGCAGACCTAAGCCGAAAGTAGCGTATTGTCGCCCCCCTTTCTCAACAGCTTCGTGCTGGTAACCAGCACGGAGAGCGAATTTTTGATCATACCACATTTCTACCCCTGAATTGATGACCACCTCTCGCATCTCCTCGGTAAAACCACCGGGGGCATCGTAAAACGATTGAAACACGCCTTGAAAGAAGGGGACGTCGTTTTCCATCCCTGCAACAATATTTCCCTCATTATCGCGAAGAGGCGGTGTAGGCACCATTAACTTGTTGGCTTCTAAGTGTAACCCCAAATCGATATACTGGTCAATTCCCCAAATAAATCCAGCACCTACGCGTAGATTGGTGGGGATAAAGTCTGAAGGCGTGGTTTCGGTATAGCGAATTTTAGTTCCGAGATTAGAAATGTTTAAACCCGCCAAAAATCGACCGGTTTGTCCGCCCTCCATTACAAAGCGCTCACCTTCGTAAAACAAACTCACATCCGAGGCAAATGATTGACCGGGCGTAATGTTCTGACCAACAGCCTGCGCACCTGCCGCTTGCGTTAAATTGGAATAAATATATCTCAAGGCCACACCAGCCGATAAGTTTCTCGAGAGTTTCAGTGCATAGGCCGTACTCAGCGCAAACTCATTAGAAGCATACGTTCCAATGTCATTCCCCTGCTGATCGGTATATTGAATATCCCCCAAGCTAAAGAAACGAAAGTCCACAGCAAAGGCTTGGTTTCTATCAATTTGGTGGGCATATGACAAGTATGCCAGGTTAATGTCTGGCACCAACTGCTGTAACCAAGGGGTATAAGACAGCGCAAAAGAACGTGTACCCTCTTCTAAAAAGGCGAGTTTTGCCGGATTCCAATGAATGGAGTTGGCATCCGCACTGGTAGCAACCCCGACATCGCCCATGGCACCACTTCGAGAATCTGGTGATATGGCTAGGAAAGGGACTGCTGTGGTAACAACATTTCTGTCAATAGTATTAAGCTGCGCGTTGATTGTTGCTGAAAACACCAACATTAACAAGACCAATACACGATGGAAAACATTCATTCTTCGCGTCAATTCTGTTGATAAAAATTCACACTGCATAGGTGTAAATATGAGTTATTGTAATTGTATAATTGAACATAATCTTTGCTACATTCCACAAAGAATATGTGATTTACTCAAATGAAACGTTTGTATAGTTGCAAAATTGTTTGACCATAGCAAAACTTTCAATTTGCAATATTAGCGCAAAATTACGAGTTTTTCCATTTTTTCTGCGTACGCGTCATCCAAAGTTGACCTAACCTTAAGACGATAAATGTAAACGCCTTTGCCAATTCTATCACCAAAATCGTCCAAACCATCCCAAGGCAAATCATCAACAACACGATTGCCTTGACTATACACATTGGCTTGTATGGTTTTCACCAGGCGACCACTTACGGTAAAAATCTGCACCATAACCTCCAGAGGCTGATTGGGTCGATTGTGTTCAAATTGAAAATTCGTTCGTGTCGTAAAGGGATTGGGATAATTGAGTACGTGTTTAAGTGCCAATTCAGCCGAAGCCGCGACCACAAATTCTGTTTGCGCCGTCGACGGATTATTGTGCACATCCCAGGCTCTCAATGACAAATGATGCGGCCCTTCTTCTAGATTAAAAAAGGGATAACGAATACTTCCACGCCTAAAAGAATTCAACTCCGCCGTGTAATAATCGTTAAGCACGATGGCATTTTCGCTTTGGTGGTCTAGGGTGGCAACGATATCGTGACCTATGCTATTCCCCACGGTATTAATCCCAGAAGAATCAAACAACACAGCAAACAAATCGGGGTTTTCATTGGTCATCCCGCCAAACACAAAGGATTCATCGTTCATGTAGAGTTCGATCTCTGGCCCTTCCTCATCTGGTCGGGCATTGGTATCCAGTCCGCCGATGATTGGTGAATTGTCGCCTCCCGCAGCTTCAGACCCGCCGGATGCCGCGTAATAACTAAACTTACCTGGTCCAAAACTAAAGTTGATATTGACGGGAGCAATGAAGGAAAAATTGAATCTACCACCAGTAACACTTACCCTACCTCGGTACAGAGCGTTGGTTTGGGTTGTAAACACAAAAGGATCTCCAACCCCATCGTTTACCAATGTTTGTCTTTGAACGGGTTTATCAAAAACCGACACATCCAGTTCGCCGTTAAATCCACTTACAAGAACGCCGTTGCTTCGTTGGGCAATTCGTCCTGTAACTTTAGTTTTTCCGAGTGCGCGAATGGTATCTGTTGGCTGATCCAACAGCATGTCTCTCATCCCTTCCGTTACCACATCATACTCTGGAAAGGCCACGGTCATTGCGGGATCTCCCAGCAATGCAAAATCAATCGTTACCGCACTATTGGTTATGTTTTTGGTGTCTTTCATCCAATCGCCAAGTGTATAATTTCCAGACCTCACTTTATCGACATAAACTTGAAACAACAATACATTTAATCGTTGAGCAGGCAGTGCCCAAACCTGACGTGTTGTACTAAGCAGAGCGGCAGCGCCCCCCGCGGGATTGAGTAAAGACTGTTCACCCGCACTTATGCGCCAAACTTCATCGAAACGACTAAAGTCACAGGTGATGGTAACAAAAATTGTTAGTCGGTCAAGATTTGTCCAATTGTTAATCTGTTCTAACCTCAGAATTTGCTCTTGCGCCCATCCCGTTTCTCCACCATGTCCAATAAAATTGGTTATAAACACACCGTTTTGTATGCGTCTAAAAATCTCGGCTTCAACATCGGGATAACGCTGACTACCTGCGGTGGAAACCTGTTGGAAGGCATCTGCATAGACCTTGACAACATTGTAAAATGGATGATGCTTAACGATTGTATCCGCAATTTCTTCACTAAACTCCATAAACTCTCTTTCCCATAGCGCGTCCACGTCATCAGCAACCATCATGATTCGACTTCTCCATGCGCCAAATCGATCGGGATGCGTTTCGTAGCGTATTATTTTATCCACTACTGTGTTGGCTTGAGAAGCAGTTCGGACCGTAATTCGACCAAGGGCAACATTTAAGGAGTTTATGGTGAGTGAAACCCCTTCGCCGTCGTCTAAAAATGCATAGAAGTCGTCCGCAATAAAAGAGTTGCGCAGAGACAGACTAGCGAATGATTGGTAAACAGGTACAAAATTGGTATTATTGGGTTCAATGTCTTTATAATCGTAAGAGGCCGTTCCCATCAAACACACGTATTTCAAACCAGCGCCCTCAGGGGCTTTTACATAGAGCGATTTTATAAAATTTCTAATGGCGCTGATGTCTTGAACACCACTGTGATATTCGTTATAAATCTGTTGTGGCGTAACTACTTTTACATCAAACCCGTTGTGTTGTCTTCTAAACTTAGCTAAGCGTTCCGCTGCGCCCATAAACCTCGGGTGACTAATAATCAGCATATCCGGAGGTGTCATGCCGTGAAGATTTTGATTTTCAACCACGCCATGCGCACTGGGCACAGGAAAGTTAGAACCATTGACCAAAACAAAAGTCCGCAGTGAATCCGTTGCCACGGTAAACTCCGCTTGGTTACCAGATCTACTCATGGCGATTTCTGATGTCAGTAAAGGATCAGTTACGTCCCACAAAACCGCTGATGTGGGGACATTATCAAGGGTAAACCGTGTAACATTACCGGCACCGACGGTATTAACATCTCTAAAAATAAGTTCATTTCCAACGAATGTCAGCGAACGCCTGGCATTGAGAGCAATGTAATCAAGCCAAGCCGTTGCTGCTGGGTTCACCTGATTGTTGAGTGTGACTGTTAAAGGGATATTGCCATTGTTTACCGTGAAATTCCCTCCCGTTGAATTCATCGTCGCAAAGACTTGAGCGTCGGGGTCTGGGTCAAATGGCTGGAAGTTCAACTGTAAAATCTGACTGCCTTGATGATTAACCGTAAGAAATACACCAGGTGTTCTTGTCCTTGCCGCCGCTCGCATTTGTATATTAATCGGTTCACTGGCAACCACGTTGGGAAAACTGAAATTGTAATTGTACGATAAATTAAAGTCAAATACATCACCAAACCACAACCTTCCTGTGCGCTGTAGATTAACCTTTGTTTCTTCGATGAAGTCAAAATCATCGAAAGTTGTGGTTGACCGATTGTGCGTTGCTCCTGTGGTTGGTTGATTGGCTATGCGTTTTCCGTTCCCCCCAATTCTTATAAAATAATAATTGACGTCACTGTAAATGTTGTAATTGTGTATAAATCTATTGTTTTGTGAGCTATAGTTCCATTGGTGAGGGCCTTTGGCAAAAAAGAGCGCGTAGTCATTGCCATCAAACTGTCCGTCTCCACCATCGAACACTTCCAAGGGAATTTCCTCCAAATCGTCAACAAATGGATCCCCCACACGCTCTGGTAGCATTCCGCCACGATTGCCATATACACGGATGTTATTAGAAGAAATCGAACCCGAAACACCTAAGTTTCTTAGCAATTCGGGCGTAATTTTATGCACACCATCTTTGGTTACTGAAATTTTATACCAATTTCCCGACGCCAAAACACTCTGAGATCTAAATGATTTTCTAGACGTCTCTGTTTTTGGAGTCAATTGATAACTAACCGTCATCTTTTCTACCTTAATCCAGCGGTCATTATCATCACGTCGAACGACCGGTATCATCGCGCGCAAATGAGGCTCCCCATTTACGGACACCACTATAGCTTCATAGTCTACCAATTGAGATTGATCCCAATAAGACACCTCATTTTCTTCTTCATTGGTGAGTCGTTTAAACCCACTCACAACCACGTTAAACGAACGTATATCAGACATTTCATTAAGAGGAACAATCATCTCAACGGCAGGGATATTATTGGGCTTTAACGGTAAACAATCCTTACAATTGAACACAGTGCCTCGGTCTGCTTTTGATGGCTCACCCCATTGAATATCGTAATTTACCGTATTCGATTGTGCATAAACTTGTCCATAGGTCGAGACGAACAAAAGCAAAAGAAATGTAGAAAGATGTTTAACCATTATTTTTGATTTGTCATTTTAAACGTATCGACGACAAAGTTAGTGTGAACCCATATAAAAAAGCACAAACATATGCAGATGGTTATAATTAAATACACTTGATAAACGTCCTTTGTGTTTATTAAGGTCATAAAGTTATATCCTTGTGTACTTAAAACGGTTTACCAAGACAAGGTTAAACACGCAATAAAACTCAGTTTCATTAAAGCATAAGCGTCGTTGTGTTTTGTCTAAAAACAAGAATCGAGTAAAAGACAAGACAAACGACCATAGCAGATTGTTGATGTTTTTAACGTTAGGGGGCTAATAAATAAGGCTTAAATGTTAAAAAACACATCTCTAAAGGTCAAAGCAACATGAAAAAAATAAGATTTAAAAATGTGATTAACAACGATTTAACAAAAACGACTTATTTGAATCCCCCGAAATTTCTCAAAAAATTATCGTAGAATTAAAATTTATTCGTAACATTGTCGTTTGAAATAAGACCTGAAACTATTACCCAATACATGCTTTCGGAAGGCATAAGTGGCTAGAAAAACTTAAATTGACAACCATAGGCAGATGAGACGAAAATTATGGAATAAGGCTATATTGTTTTGCGTTGTAGCGTTTGCTATTGCGCCTGAGGTCAAAGCACAAGACCCTCACTTTTCTCAATATTACGCCAACCCTCTCTATCTCAACCCGGCATTTGCTGGTGTTGGGAGATGTCCAAAGGTGCATCTTAATTACAGGAATCAATTTCCTGTATTTAATGTATACCAAACATTCAGTGCTTCATATGACCAATATGTGGACAACATCAATGGTGGATTAGGATTTTTAGCCATGAGAGATATGGCCGGTGACGGCGCATTAAATTTGACAGAATTTAGTGGTATCTATTCCTATCACTTAACCGTAACTCGAAAGTTCTCAGTGCTTGCAGGTTTTCAAGCCACGGTTCGTTCAAGAAGCATCAATTGGGATAATTTAACATTTCCTGATCAGATCGATCCCCTATTTGGTTTTGTATTAGAAACCAACGAGCAAAGACCCCCCAATGAAGTGAATACCCACGTAGATTTGAGTATTGGTTTTATTGGATATTCAGAAAACTTTTATGTAGGTGTTGCGGGGCACCACCTTACAGAACCCGATGAGCGATTCTTTAGTGAGAGCCGCCTTCCTTTTAAAGGTACAGTTCACGCCGGTGCTAATATTCCTTTGGGTAGAGAACGATATGTTGGAGAAGAGAAAACGTCATTGATTCCCAACTTCGTTTATCAACGTCAAGGTGAGTTTGAACAATTTTTCGGAGGCGTTTCTTTCAACTATAGTGTGCTTACTGGTGGGTTGGCCTACAGACATGCCAGCATCAACCCCGATGCCGTCATCGTATTATTGGGCTTCTCCCCAGATGATTTACCCATGAGAATTGGATACAGTTTTGACTACACGGTTAATAAAGTATCTATGGGCGCCGGAGGAGCACACGAAATCAGCGTGGTTTACCAATTCCCTTGTCCTGAAAGACGCAAAAAGACTCAGACAATAAAATGCCCTAAGTTTTAGTTATATTGTTGACCGTCATTTCACGACATCCAAACACAATTAAAGCACAATCGCCAAAAATCAAATATTATGAAGATGAATAAACTCTTCCTGGCACTACTGGTTTCTGCAGCTTTTGTTACTGTATCTTGTAGCAAGAAATCTTCGCAGACCACCGGCTGGAAAATCAACGATAAGAAAAACGGAGGTTTTATGGCCAATCTCAACTACAAAGGTCAGCAGACTGGTCCGGGATTGGTCTTTGTCGAAGGTGGTACATTTACCATGGGACGAGTAGAAGAAGACTTCTACCGCGAATGGAACAATATTCCTAGACGCGTTACCGTATCTTCCTTTTATATGGACGAAAGCGAGGTTACTAATCTCGACTACCGCGAATACCTTTATTGGTTAGAAAGGGTATTTGATATCGAATATTATCCTGAGATTTACACTGGTGCTCTTCCTGATACACTTGTATGGAGAGATAAATTGGCATACAACGAAGTATATGTAGAAAACTATCTTCGTCACCCAGCATATAACTTATACCCTGTAGTGGGTGTTAATTGGGTTCAAGCGATGCGCTATGCGTCATGGCGTACAGACCGTGTTAATGAGCAGATTCTAATCGATAAGGGCATTCTCAATCACATGCCTGACCAACAGGATGCTGATCACTTCAATTCTGAAGTATATCTCTACATGCAAGGTGAATATACCCAACAAAACAAGAAAGGACTTAAAGACGTACGTCACAATTCCCAATTTGCAGGTCGAGAAGGTCGTCCGGCTAGAATTGAGGATGGTATCCTGCTTCCTAAGTACCGTCTTCCAACAGAAGCCGAATGGGAATATGCAGCATACGGAAACATTGGAAACCGTGAATTTGAACGCCTTACAGATGGCAACAAGTTTACTTGGAATTCAAACTCTATGCGTAAGTCTGATGGTCGCTCACAGGGTGACATGCTAGGTAACTTTAAAAGAGGTCGTGGTGACAACATGGGTCTTGGTGGATGGCTGAACGATCAAGCCGACATCACCATGCAGGTCATGTTTTATCCGCCTAACTCATACGGTCTATACGATATGGAAGGAAACGTAGCTGAATGGGTTATGGATGTCTATCGTCCACTAAACTTTGAGGATGTCAGCGACTTCCGTGCCTATCGTGGTAATGAGTTTGAAACTTGGGATAGCGATTACCAAGGTATTGGAGCATTAGAAATGCTCATCGAACCCCAAACCGATGAAGACGGAAATATTCGCCGTCTACCTGGTCAGCTTCCCGTTCGTGATGTCACTGAAGAGGAAAACCTAGACCGAAGAAATTATCAGCAATCGGATTACCGCGACTACCAAGACGGTGATTTGGAATCCAGTATTTTCTATGATAGCGATGACGGTCCAGAAGAAGGGCCAATCATGTATGGTCACGGTGAAACAACCTTGATTGGTGATGATGTTCGCGTTTACAAAGGAGCCAGCTGGAAAGATCGTCAGTATTATGTTAGTCCTGGTACACGTCGCTTCCTTCACCAAGAGCAGTCTACCGACTATATTGGTTTCCGTTGTGCAATGGATCGTCTGGGTATGCAAAGTGACCTCAAGCGTCGCAAAAAGCCTAAACAACCCAAGCAAAAACGCTTTAATCCTTACCGCATGAGTAAGTAAATAGAATTAAAAAAAGCCATCTGAATAGATGGCTTTTTTTTTACTTACCCATTAGTGAATAAGTCAAAGCGCGTAAAATAGATTTCGTGATTTCTTCGGCCGCTAAAAACCTGTTTGACCTCGTCGACAATAACTGACTGATAAAATCTTCATGTGCATTAACTCATGGGGGGTTAGTAACCAAACCTTTTGAGTTTAAGCTCATCTTTCCTCCAGTTTTTTGCCACTTTAATAAATGGCTCTAAGAAAATCTTTTTGCCAAAAAACACCTCCATATCTTCTCTAGCCGATTTAGCGACGCGTTTTATGCCGACTCCTCCCTTGCCTATAATGATGTTCTTTTGCGATTCTCTTTCCACATAAATGGTCATACGTATTCTAATGATGTCCTCTTCCTCTTTGAATGAATCTACAATAGCTTGGACGGCATACGGTATTTCTTTATCATAATACTTGAGAATCTTTTCTCGAATGATCTCCTCACAAAAGAAACGCTCACTCTTATCGGTAAGGGTGTCTTTTGCAAAATATGGTGAGGATATAGGAAGCAACTCAATTAATCTCAGCTTTAGTGCCTCTAACTGGAATTTATGCAATGCACTGACATTCCAAAATTCCACATCGGGTAAAATAACTTTCCAAAAGGCATGAACCTTTTCCAATCCGCTCTGATTGGTCTGATCTATTTTATTGATCAACAACATCACAGGCACACCAGCTTTCTTCACCTTTGCTATAAACGAATCGTCAAAAGGATTCTTGGCTTCAGGTTCAATCATCAGCAACAATATATCGGCATCTTCTAACGCTTCATCCACAAAGCGCATCATGGCATTTTGCATAAGATACGCAGGATCTATTACACCAGGGGTGTCGGAAAACACCAACTGATAATCATCGCCATTTAAAATACCGAGAATGCGGTGTCTGGTTGTTTGGGCTTTGGCATTTGTGGTGCTTAAATTCTCCCCCAACAGGGCGTTAAGCAAGGTCGATTTACCAACATTCGGACGGCCAATAATATTGACAAATCCCGCTTTATGGGTATCTTTTGATTGTTCTTCCATGTTCTTTACTTTGCCTCAAAGGTCGCAAAAAAACCTTTACTTACAGCAAACATTAAAAACATACCGCCTGAATCTATGGTGGGGCGTTTTTGACAATGATGTTGTCGACATCTTTAACGAAAAAACACAAGAAGCGCTTAAATACACTATTTAAACAGCTTCATCAAGTGATCTTTTTTTCTGTTTGCCACAGGTATAGAAGATCCGTCTTCTAAAACCAAATATCCACCATCAGAAGTCATATACTTTATGGCATACTTCATATTTACCAAATGAGATTTATGAACCCTTTCAAAGTCGTAGGGTGTCAACATTTGATCAAATTCTTTCAAGGTCTTTGAAGCCATCAACTTATTGCCATTATTAAGAAAAAAGTTGGTGTAATTACTACTGCTTTCACAACGAACAATATCTTCAACCTTCAGAATTTGCATGCCATCACCAGACGGAATCATAATGCGTTTAGGGCGTGTATTGATGTGACGTAAGTTTTCTAGTAGCACATCATAACCACGCACATCGACATCGTGCTTTTCTTCAAACTTTCTTATGGCTTTTACCAGCTCTTCTACATCTATTGGTTTTAGCAAATAATCAAGGGCTGAAAACTTTATGGCCCGAATGGCATATTCATCATGGGCGGTTATAAAAATAACCTCGGGCAATGGTTTGTCTTCCGTCGTCTTAGCTGGCAGTTGCTCTAATAGATCAAATCCCGATGCTTTTCCCAAATGAATATCGAGAAAAATAAGCTGAGGCCACATACTATCCATATGCGTCAATGCTTCCTTGACCGAACTGGCTTCGGCATATACGGAGACTTCAGGACAAAACAATTCAAGCTTCTTCCGCAGACTCTCTCTTGCGGGTGCTTCGTCATCAATAAGGATGGCGTTGATCATAAATCGTCTAAATAAATGATGGGTAAGGTAATTACAACTTTGGTTCCGGCAGCTTTGCCTTCGTGGTAAAGGTCGTAAATTTTGAGCGAAAATTCACGATGAAATGATTTTGATAACAGTTCAATGCGTTTGCGATTGATTTCAAGAGCCATCGAACGATGATGTTTTCTTTTTTGACTTCTATTGGCTTCCCGGCCTACACCATTATCTTCTACCTCAACGACCAAATGGGTGTCGGTAAGTATAAAACGAACCACTAATTTACCTCTTCTTTCCTCGAGATCTCTCAACCCGTGAATAATGGCATTTTCCACATGTGGCTGAACCAGCATTGGCGGTATTGCAATATCGTAGTCTATGTTCTCATCTATCTCAAACTCTACATCAAATTTATGGCTAAACCTCAATTGCTCTAAGGTAACGTACGATTTCAATAACGTTAATTCATTTTCTACCGGATGGTCTTTGTCGGTTCCTGCTTCAAGCGTTAGACGCATCAACTTTGTAAAGCTGTTCAGATACTTCATGGTTGACTTGGGATCGTTTTTCAACACAAAACTCCCAATAGACTCCAGCGCATTGAACAAAAAGTGAGGATTCATCTGCAAACGCAATGCAACGCGTTCATTGGCTAATACCGCATTTTCCAGTCTTATACGCTCATTTTGTTGTTTGATTCTGAGTCGAACTAAGGTAAAAACAATAAAAACCAAAAGCGTTATGGATGTAAGGTAGAACCACCACGTTCTGTACCAAGGCGGCACGATAGTGATGCTGATTTTCCTGGACGGTGACCACTCTCCATGTGGCCAACGTGCCTGTAATTCAAAAGTATACTTACCCGGCGACATGTTCGCATAAACCGCCTCCGGCGCTCCGTCAATGTCTATCCAATTGGGATCCATGGGGTGCATGCGGTATCTGTATGCCAAATGTCTGTCCAATAACGGCAATTTTGGCGCTCCAAACAAAAAGCGCAGGTAATTTTCTTTGTAGCTCAATATCACCTGTTGAGGCACACCTGTAAATGGAGACAAATTTTCCGATTTATCACTCCAACGCGTATGCATATCAAAGTATAAATCCATGCGCCAGAGCTTAGGCATACAATCGGCGTTACTTTCTAAAGGGTAATAGAATAATTCTGTATCAATGATGTGCCTTCCATAATTTGAGGTCAAGTACAACAACCCATCTTTAAAGCCAAAGGGGTACGTCCTATCGGTATACCCACTAGGGATGAATGTCTCATATGGATGCC
>JAIUMB010000030.1 GCA_022565745.1 Cryomorphaceae bacterium
GATGCGCCTTGTAATGTAACTGAGCCGGATGACGGATTTGGGTATAATGTAAGTCCACCCATTAATGCGCTATATTCGTCCTTAGTGTAAATTTTATTTGATTGACTGATGTAATGGTGTCGAGGATCGATTTCTATGCGGTCGATATCCCCCGTGTAATAAACTCGTTTGTTTTCTTTAGCTTGCTTAATGTCAATAAGGAAATCTTGTGTGTTTCCGTTTTTATCAATGATATAGATGGGCAAGGGAAAGGTGAAAAGGCTTCCCGTTGTAGAGACTTGATGAAGTTCTATGCTCAGACTATCTTTATGCGTTTTTTCCCAGATTAAAGTAAAAGAGGGATGGCCTTCTCCATAGACCCACTGATCAAAGAAGAAGGATAAATTGCGGTTGGATTCGGCTTCCATCACCGCGCGAAAATCTTCTGTTCTTGCAAATCCATGAGCATAAGTTTGCAGATAAGTGCACACGCCCTTTAAAAATGTGGACTCCCCAAGGAGATTGTTAAGAGAATAGATGATATAACCGGCCTTTTCGTATCTCAGTCGATAATCAAATAAGTCAAAAACATCAACGGTGTCTTTGGGAAGGGCAAATACCGATCCGTCTGGTTTGGAAACAATTCGTGCTAAGGCGTTCTGTTTGTAACGTTGCCATTCTTCATCACTTTCAAAGTACTTATATCGCAAGCCGGTTAAGTAAGTAGCAAAACCTTCGTTTAGCCATAGGTCTTGCCAGCTCCCACAGGTCACGTAGTTGCCAAACCACTGATGGGCCAGTTCATGGGCAATTAAGTCGGGAACAAAACTACCCATTGAACTCATGGTTTGGTGTTCCATGCCTCCTCCGCGAGGGAAACGGGCATGGCCATATTTTTCTTGGTAAAAGGGATAGGTGCCAAACAAACTATCGTATAACTGCATCAGCGGATTTGTGGCTTTTACTTCCTGACGATGTTGGATGCTGTCTTCAGGGTATATGTAGTGAACCAACGGCAGTATATGTCCATTGGTCAATTGTACACTGTCGTTGATTGCTAAATAATCTGCCAGGGTAACAGAAATGAGATAGTTGGTAATGGGATAGCGGTGTTTCCACCGTTGCATTCGGCGATTGTTGGGTAGTGCAACATCCTCTACCTGTAATCCCGGTGCGGCACTTTGGAAAACATCGGGAATGTCGAGCACGATGTCTAGAGAATCTACCTTGTCTTGTAAATCGGATTTGCCAGGCCACCATAGGGGACTATCGTAGGGCTGGGAGAGCGTCCATAGCACGGGCTTACCCCGATGATTCTCTCCGTTGAATCCGCCAAATCCACGACTTTGCGCAGGTATACCTTGCCATGCAATATATAAGGAGTCACTGCTGCCAGGGGATAAGGTATCTGGCCAGTCTATGACGATGTCGTTTATGTACGGGGTCACGTTAAGCCGAAGTCCGTCAGACGCCCGCCAAGCAGAGTCAACTTGAAGGTTATTGTTTAAATCAAAGGCCAACTGTTTGGTTTTGCGCCGCACATTAAAGCCAGTGAGAACATTCCCTTGTACGTATTGTACACCAGGTTCAAGCGTTAGTTCTAGTCGATGATAATGGATGTCAATGCGATTCTTAATGCCCTCGTACTGCCCAATTCGATTCAGTGCCGATTGTCCAAATCGCTTGGCTTCCACCTCAACCACTTCTTCCAGTTGTGCGTGGATGACAAACGGAAGAAGCAATGAGCAAAAAAACCAACGCATGGGCTAAGGCATTATCGGATGACTATTTTTTCCTGTTGTGTTTTTCCGTTTTCTGCACGGATGGTAAGGATGTACATGCCCGCAGGTAAATCGCGAAGGTCGAGGTCGGCACGTGAATTGGGAAGAACACGCTCTTCCCAATGCTTGACGACTCGTCCGTCTAAACCTGTGACATCTATTTGCATGTGACCTTCCCAAAGCGCAAAGTCGATATGCACAATACCATCGGTTGGATTGGGGTATGCTTTAGGGTATATGCCCTCTTCATCAAAGGTTCTCGTAGAAATAAATTCACAGAAGTCGGGCTCGTCAAACGCTTGTGTGCCATCTGCTCGACTGGCAGAAGAGCCTTGATCGGCAGAAAAGCCTAGGCCTCTTCGGGCAAATACTTCCCAAATCAAACACTGGTTGTCTCCGTTATAGCGAATAGAATCGGCCATGAGAATGGCGTCGCGACTGTCGACAAAACCAGGACTACATACCTGGTATTTTAAGCCGTCCATTACCAATTGCATGGCAATGTTGTTGCCCCCTGTGGGTTCGTACATATTGGGGTTGAATCCATACTCATCTACCAGCGCCCAGTACAAGTCCCAAATCATTGCCGCCCATACTGTACCAACACCATGAGGGATGCTTAGCGTACGGATGTTGTTATAGGTAAGATTGTTTTGAGCAAATGACGTACTGTAAGGTTGTACCCGAATGCCTCTGCCCGTTGTCGATTGACCTATTAAGAATGTGCCAATACCACGGCGATCTTCTGCTTGTTGATTTGCTTCGGTTAGGTACGCCAATCCAAAAAAGTCGCTCCACCCTTCACCGGCCTGCTCTTCGTTGCTCAAGCACCCAGATTGTGAAGCACCACCGGTTAGTCTGATGGATACCCCGTGGCCATATTCGTGTAATACCACGCCATTATCAAGTGAACTGTCAAAAAACAAGGAGCCAATGGTGTCGCTGATTTCACCGTGCACGCTGTCGTTGACAAAGGCTTGGCGAATAAAGTTGCCTGTAGCTTGGGAAATCATGACCACGGGAATATGGATTGGCCCGGGGGGGGTGCCGGCCATTGCAAATGGGGCGCCTGGTACATTATTGGCAATTATTACCCCGATTGCGCCTGCGTTTTGAGCACTATACGCTTTTTCTCCAAACGTACATCCTCCACGGTCAATGAAAACAATTTTGCCGCTTAAGTCTTGACTTGTTTGCACACAACCTCTGGTGGGATTAGACGAGCTGTCGTTCATCAGCACAATTTCTCCAATGGCCAAGCTGTCGGCAGCATCTGGAGCAAAGACAGCATTGACCGCAGTATAACCCCCTGCTAGGCTGGCAGGGAAATGGACGGTCAATAGTTCCGTATTACTGAACTGTGTCCAAGGATACATTTGCATACGTCCGCTAAAGCCATCGGGAGGTGTTAGAAAATTGGCGTTATTGGTTCCGCCGCCATCCATGGCTTCGGCAATGACATTGTCGTTTTGCTGCCCACCTCGGCCAAAGTTTCTAAACTGAAAATTACCAGCGTCTTCTGTAAATCCAACGTGATAGAAAAGATCATGGGCCTTGTTATTGGCATAAAACAACTGGGTAATATTGATATCTTGGTTGGGGACAATACTTAAATTGGGGTTGAAGGGATGAATGAAAGATAAATTCACGCCGCCATCAGGTGAGTATCCGGGTGAGTTGTTGGCATTCATGTCTTCATAAGCATACACGTTGTTACCACGGGTAATGGTAAACATAGCGGGATTGGTTACATTAAAGGAGTGCCATCCTGCTGGAGAGGCCAAAGAATCCCAAGGTTCTATGGCCATGGATTGTCCGCCATGTGATGGCGATTCAACGGGAAACCTAAAGACAAAATAACCCGAGCTGTCGGCAGCAGTACTATCTGTTTCCGTTTGATAACCGTTGTTTTCTGTATCGGGAAGCAAGTGTTGCCAATTGTAATGGGGTTCATCTCCATCGTGATGATGGGTACAGGTTACCGTCCAGTTATTTCTCTCCAGCTCGCGCAAATCTTTATCGCACAAGCGTATTTGCCACCAGTCTGCCGTGGATGTTGGGGGCAAACTCACATTCCAAGCGCTTTCTAAGCGTCCGTTGTCTGTCTTTACGAAGACGGGATATATTTCAACCGGGAAATCGATGTTAAATGCTCCGGTCATGCGCAATTCTACGGTATCGCCTCGGTACTCGACATTTTCGATGCGCATGCTGTGCTCACCCCATGACACGATCTCTTCGGCGGCGTTTAGTACACTCGAATAGCTTTTTGTAAAACCGCGATTCCCGGGCATTTCTGAGAGCCCACTAGCAAAGGCATCGGTGCGGTAACGCAAAGAACCATTGCCGTCAAAAACGGTGGTTGCAATGGCATTATATATGGGTTTGTTTTGAAAAAATTGTTGCCAATAGGCATAAAAAATGGGATCTCGGTGGTCCTTATGTGCCGATAAAAGCCGAACATCGTCCCAATCTTGTTTTTCATTGTCCGACAATTTTTTTTGTATCTCTGACGTCATTTGTCCTTCCGACGGTAACTCCACGGTTTGTGCATTTAAAAACGCTATGGATGTTACACACACAAAAAATAAAAAGTGCTTCATTTTAACCTGCAATTAATTTTTAAAGAACGGAGATAGGCAATATTTGTTTTAATCCTATTCGTCTATCGTTCGTTTGTCATTCTGTATGTATTTTTACCTCCTTAAAGAAAAATAAAAAACATTCTCCAAAAATACAACAGAAATGCATATTGCAGTTGCAGGTAACATTGGCTCAGGAAAAACCACACTCACACAAATGTTGTCTAAGCATTACAAATGGAAGGCACAGTACGAGTCCGTTGACGACAATCCCTATCTTGACGACTTTTACAACGAGATGCAGCGTTGGTCGTTTAATTTACAGGTTTACTTCCTCAATAGTCGTTTTCGTCAAATCATTGACATTAGAAATGGTAAAGACGACGTCATTCAAGACCGCACGATTTATGAAGATGCCTATATTTTCGCCCCAAACCTTCACGCCATGGGGCTTATGCCAAGTCGGGATTATGAAAATTACATGTCTCTTTTTCAATTGATGGAGGAGTTTTTGCAACCACCTGATTTGTTGATTTATCTTCGTGCATCAATACCCACTTTGGTCAACCAAATACAAAAACGCGGAAGGGAATACGAAACCAATATTCGCATCGATTATCTCAACAGGCTAAATGAGCGTTATGAGGCATGGATAGGTAATTACGATAAAGGCAATTTACTTATCATTGATGTTGACAGCAATCAATTTCCAGAAAATCCTGAGCACTTAGGCGAAATTATCAATAAAATTGATGCAAAAATTCACGGATTGTTTTAAACACAAACAGATCACCATGCGAATTACCCGAATTTTATTATTGCTCATTTTTTTGGTGCTGTTTGCCGACGTGTTTGCACAGGATTTGATTTGCTACCCAGAAGATAAAAGAGGTCCCGCAAGAGATCATCAAGTCAATTTTCTGCACCTGCGTGCCGATTTAGATATTTATCCGTTTGAGCATAAAGTAAGTGGCACAGTAGATTTGACGTTTTCACCTCTGCGCAAATCGGTTGATAGTTTGTGGTTAGATGCGCCAAATATCGATATTAAGGAGGTGCGTGTGCGCGGAAAAAAAGTGGCTTTTGTTAAAGAAGATAATGGGATACACGTTATTGCTCGCAGCCCTTGGCTAAGAGGAAACATAGAGCATATGCGGATCACTTACGTCGCATACCCGCGCAAGGGGCTTTACTTTTCTGGTTGGAATGATGATCCAAAACACGGACAGGTTTGGAGTCAAGGTCAAGGCATAGATAATCGCCACTGGCTGCCTCACTTTGATGCGCTCAACAATAAACTCACTTCGGAGATAATTGTGCGCTTTGATTCCGCCTATCAAGTGGTTTCCAATGGTAAATTAATCGCTGAGCGCCCATTAAAAGACGGTCGAAAAGAATGGCACTGGCAGCAAACCAGTCCACATTCATCATACTTGATTATGCTGGGCATCGGCAATTTTAAATTCAAAGATTCACAGTCAGGCAGTGGTGTTCCCATGCGACATTATTACTATCCTGAGTGGGAGAAAAATGCCTCGTGGGTGTATAAGTATACAGAGGAAATCATGGATTGGCTGGAAGAAGAAACTGGGGTCAATTACCCTTGGGTTAATTATAAGCAGGTGCCTATTCGCGATTTTATCTACGGTGCCATGGAAAATACCACGGCCACCATTTTTAAAGACGTGTTTTACACCGATTCCGCCCATTTTGATGCCATGAACTACGTATTCATCAATGCCCATGAAATGGCACACCAGTGGTTTGGTAATTTGGTAACCGCTTGGAGCGCACAACACCACTGGCTGCAAGAGTCCTTCGCCACATATTATCACTTCAAAGTACAAGAGGCGTTTATGTCGCCCGACAAGTACGATTTTCAAAGACATTCGGCTTCCCGTGCAGTTAAGTACGCTTCTCTGATGAGTAATTTGCCAGTGGCTCACTCCAATGCCGGTTCGGCCAGGCATTATTTTAAAGGAGCGCTGGTGTTGGCCATGCTTGAAGATAAGGTGGGAACGGAAAACTTTCGCGATGCCCTTACGCTGTATCTCCGCCGTTATGCCTACGACAATGCCCGCTCCGATAATCTCAAAGATGCCATGCACCGCATCAGCGGGGTGAGTTTGGATACGTTTTTTGATCAATGGATATACCGCGACGGGGAACCACACCTTGAATTAAAAGTTAATGAAGGTAAGAATGGACATTGGTTGGTGTTTTCTCAAGACAGCAGCAAGCTCAACAATCCACGTATGTTTCAGATAGACATACCTTACGAGGTTTTCCAGCGTAGAAATAAGTCGGAGCGGCGTGTATTTACTTTAAAATCAGAAGTGGATTCGGTATTTGTACCCGGTAAACCGCGATTTGTGATTGTCGATCCCAGAAAACGTTTATTGGTTCACTGGAAAATGGATATGCCGCAATCTTGGTGGATGCAGCAGTGGTATGAAGCGCCTTATGCCATTGATAGGCGCTGGGGGTATCAACAATACAAGGAGGCAAAGATGACATTTGAACTCGCAGGCGCCGAACCTTTTGAAGAATTAAGGGCCTACTATTTCAGTGAAGTGCTTAGCGATACCGTGCCTGAGCACGAACTCTTTCAGTGGGTCAATGACCCGTATTACAATGTGCGATTGATTGCCTACCAGGCGGTGGCTAAATTGCCAGAACAAAACCGTATCCCTTGGTACGAGCGCGGTCTGAATGATGTCAACGAATCGATTCGTGCCTATTGCTTGGAAAAGGTATTGCCTTATTGGACACCGGAACAAGCCATGCCTAAATTGATGGCCATTCGCCCTAATAAGGATTTTGATATGGGACAATTTCGTTGGACTTGGTACAAAGCAATGCTTCAACAATATGATCCGGGCGACGAAGGCCAATACCGCAAAGAAGTTGAATATTACTTCGAAGACCGCCACATGAGTGATTGGCGTATGGAAGCGCTTAACATTATTGCCGAGTACGAATGGTGGAGTGACGACAACATTCGCCGTCTTTACACTGCTTTTGCGCATTACGATCGTGGATTGCGCAAGGAAAGTCAAAAGCACATTGATAAACTGCGCAAGTTGGACGCCTCTCGCATGGACAAAATTCTCGATGAATTGTACAAAAAAGGTACGCCACAGCAACGTGAGCGTTGGGACAAACTAAAAAACAATGAATGATCGGAGAACTGGATTGGCGTTTGCGCTACGGCTGACTTTAGAATTGCTGGCCGTTGGACTGGCATTTTGGGTTGCGCTTTATCTCAGATACCCCGAACTTCAGGAAGAAAATCCCCAGTATTACGATTATTACTTGCAACTGGCCATTTTCTTGCATTTGGTCTGGCTTGTATTGGCATTGCTCAGCAGGAAATTTTGGTCGAGCGACTTTAAACGACCATCCGAACAAATCTACAACATCTCCAAGCGCTGGTTGATTCACCTCTTGCTATTGGCCTTGTTTATCGTCAGCTTACAAGGCTATTATTTCTCGCGCTTGTTTCTCATTTACTTTTACGTGGGAATGCTGCTTTCACAGTGGCTGATGTTTGCCATTTATCTGCGTTTACTTCGTCATCAGTGGATGCCCAAGACCAAAGTATTACTTGTAGGCAGTGGAGACCGAATCATACAAGCCTATCACGCAATCAGCAAGAGCAACAGCGGCTATGATTTTTTGGGGTATTACACCGATGACGCCAATCCGCCTATACAGCCCAATGGTGGCGTAGATGATATTGACATTGCGTATGCGGACGAGTTGATGTTGGCCACAGAACGCCCTGAGGAGGTGTTGTATTGGTTTGAAAAAGCCGAGCAAAGCACCACTACGTTTACTCTGTTGCCCGACGTTAGACCACATACCGAGCGTGAATTGCAATTGCGGTTTTCCAATGGTTTATTGCTTGGGCGCTTTCGCAATGAGCCCTTGCAGTTGTGGCACAATCGATTGATTAAGCGGGTTTTTGATGTCGTAGTAAGTGTGTTAATACTATTGCTGTCCTTTTGGTGGGTCATTCCCATTGTGTGGATAGGCAATTTAATGAGTAACCGAGGACCATTGATTTTTGCGCAGTCTCGACCGGGAAAAGGCGAAAAGCCATTTACGATTTATAAGTTTCGCAGCATGCGCATCAACAAGGAAGCTGAAAGTAAAGAAGCGGTTGCCAACGACGAGCGGATTACGGCTTTTGGTCGCTGGTTGCGCGCTTACCACATCGACGAGTGGCCACAGTTGTGGAACGTGCTTCGCGGAGACATGTCGCTGGTTGGGCCACGCCCACACCTGTGGATGCAAAACGATAAATACCGCGATGTGATTAAGCACTTTATGTTCCGTCAAACCCTTCGTCCGGGCATAACCGGTTTGGCCCAGGTAAGTGGCTTACACGGCGATGTAGCCTCAGACGACACCATCCATGATCGGGTAAGACAAGACATTCGCTATGTGGAGGAATGGTCGTTGGCGTTGGATGTGTCAATATTGATTCGGACGTTGTTTTTGCCTCGAAATTTATAGTCTAGCCACAACTTTCAAAGTCACTGGACAATTTATTTCTTTGGAAAATACGTCTTCGGGTGTTCCGGGCGGTTTTCTTCAATCTCTGTTAGGGGTGTGCATTCTTCGGTTAGGGTTCGCCATTGGTGGGGTAGTGTTTGGTACAGTTTGGTGCCTTCGGTTTTCCATTGCGCCACTTCGTCGGTAACGTCTTTGACGATTTTAGCCGGATTGCCGACAACGATCTTGCGGTCGGGGATGGTCGTTCCCTGCGGAACAAAAGCCAATGCGCCAACGATGCATTCTTCGCCAATGACCACATCGTCCATCAACACAGCATTCATGCCAATCAGACTGTTCCTTCCCACGCGTGCGCCGTGGACAACTGCGCCATGACCGATATGTGCATTTTCTTCAAGAACAACCGTCACCCCGGGAAACATATGCACTGTGCAGTTTTCTTGCACATTGCAGCCATCGCTAATTTGGATTCTTCCCCAGTCGCCACGGAGTACACAACCAGGCCCAATATATACATCTTTCCCAATGATGACGTCACCAATAACCGTTGCCTGTGGATGCACAAAAGCAGAAGGATCGACAACGGGGGTGAAGTTGTTGAATTTGTAAATCACGATTTTTCTAGAATTACAGCATATCCCTGTCCAACCCCAATACACATCGTACAAAGCGCATAACGCTTCCCGGTTTTTTGCAGTTCAATGGCCGCCGTTTGCAACAATCGCGCGCCGCTCATTCCTAGTGGGTGGCCAATGGCAATGGCGCCACCGTTGGGGTTGATTCGCGGGTCGTTGTCGGCCAGTCCCATTTTGCGGGTACAAGCCAATACCTGCGCGGCAAATGCTTCGTTGAGTTCAATGATGTCCATATCGTCGAGTGACAATCCGGCTTTTTTAAGCGCGATTTCGCTGGCGTAAACCGGCCCTATTCCCATAATTTTTGGCTCTACCCCGGCAACGCCCATGGAAACCACTCTGGCCATAGGTTTGAGGTTGTGTGTTTTTATGGCATCTTCCGAGGCGTAGAGCAATGCAGCGGCGCCGTCGTTTAATCCCGAGGCATTGCCGGCCGTAACCGTCCCATCTTTGCGGAAGGCGGGGCGCAACTTAGCCAAAATCTCTGCCGATGAATTGGGTTTGATAAATTCGTCGTGCTCAACCACTAATGGATCCATTTTTCTTCTAGGAATGCTGACGGCCGAAATTTCTTCTGCCAATCGGCCGGAGGATTGGGCTGCAGCGGCTTTTTGCTGAGACCAAAGCGCAAACGCATCTTGGTCTTCACGGGAAATATGGTATAAATCTACCAGGTTTTCTGCGGTTTCTCCCATGGCATCGGTGCCAAATTGAGCATGCATGGCCGGGTTGATAAATCGCCAGCCAAAACTGGAATCGTACATTTTACTATCGGTGCCAAAGGCCTTACTGGGCTTGCTCATTACGTAAGGCGCACGGGTCATGTGCTCTACCCCTCCGGCAATCACCATTTCGGCATCGCCACAGCGAATGGCGCGGGTGGCGTGTATTCCGGCCGACATGCCACTGGCACAAAGTCGGTTGATGGTTTCCCCCGGAACACTGTGTGGTAATCCAGCCAGCAATCCGGCCATACGGGCAACATTGCGGTTGTCTTCCCCGGCCTGGTTGGCACAACCCATCACCAAATCATCGATGGCGGAGGTGTCTATGCTATTCTGGCGTTTGAGCAGTTCAGCAATGACATGTGCCGCCATGTCGTCGGCGCGAATGCCCGATAAAGATCCGCCAAATGAACCTACGGCTGTGCGACAACCGTCAATAATATATGCTTCTTTCATGTTCGAATGTAATTTTTACTCGTCGGTCAAAAGTATGGAAGTCTGCCCAAATACCAATGTTTATAACATCGCTTTAACCCCTTTGTATGATTTGGGTTGTGTAGGTGGGTGTCGCGGCATTATATTTGGGTCGTATATAAATGTAGATAAAGGGCATGTCCTGTATCTTCAGCGGACATTTTTTAGATGACAAACAAAAATAGAATGAACAATATTTTTTTCTACCTGAAATACCCCATTTTATTGGCCGGGATTACGGCTTTGGTATATACCAACCCAATTTCAAAATCAAATACACCGAGTAAAAAAGATCAAGAAAAAGAGCGCATCATCGCAGAGGTGGTGCACAATACCTTAATGACTTCGCATTTTTCTCCGCCAAAAATGGACGATGATTTTGCTGCTGATGTTTTTGATGAGTTTGTTGGCACATTAGATTACAGCAAGCGCATTCTTCTCCAATCGGATATCGATAAGCTGAGAAAACATCAGGAAAATTTGTTGAGTTACATTGAGTCCAGCGATTTGCGCTTGTTTGACGAGGCCTATGAGATTATCATGAAGCGCATGGACGAACTACCGGCCATTTTTGAAGACATACTCGACAAACCCATTGATTTTTCATCCGATCGCACCTTTGAAACCGACGATGAAAAGCGCAAATGGCCGTCAAATGCCGAAGAGCAAAAAGCCTTTTGGAACGACTACCTGACTTACAAAGTCATCGGTCGCGTATACGAAGCCGAACGCCGTCAGAAACGAAAACTGGAAGAGCAAGAAAAAAGCGAAGAAGAGGACGGAGTCGAAGAAGATGATGAAAAAGAAGCCTTTGAAGCAAAAAGCTTTGAAGAACTGGAAAAAGAAGCGCGGGAAAAGGAACTTGCCTTTCAAAGGGAGTGGATGGACAACTATAAAGAATTGGAAAGAATTGATTGGTTTGGCATGTATATCAACAGTTTTGCCAACAACTTCGATCCTCATACAGAGTACTATCCCCCGCAGCAGAAAGAGGATTTTGAGGTGGAAATGTCTGGTCAGTTTGAAGGCATTGGCGCTCAGCTCTTAACCAAAGGCGATTACATCACCATTGATAAAGTAGTAACCGGTAGTGCTTCATGGCGCCAAGGAGACTTAGAGGTTGGCGATAAAATACTTGCGGTGGCTGAAGAAGGCGAAGAACCGGTAGATGTCGTAGGTATGAGCATTCGCAAAGTGGTGAAGCTCATTCGCGGAAAAAAAGGCACCACCGTCGTATTGACCGTGCGCAAAATGGACGGCAGTCGCATGGATATCCCTATCGTTCGCGATGTGGTTGAGATAGAAGCCACGTTTGCGCGTGGGGCAGTAATTGAAGACAACGGCAAAAAGGTTGGTTACATACGTTTGCCTAAGTTTTATGTCGATTTCAATAAAAAAGACGCGCGCAACTGTGCCGAAGACGTCAAAGCAGAAATCGAGATGCTCAAAGCCGAAGGCGTAGAAGGCATCATCCTTGACCTTCGCAACAATGGAGGAGGTACGCTAGAAGGTGTGGTAGACATTGCCGGTTTTTTTATTGAGACCGGCCCGATTGTTCAGGTGCAGTCCAGTGGATTTAGTCCGAGAATACTTAAAGATCGCGGCAAGAACATCGAATACGACGGCCGCTTAGTGGTGATGACCAATCGTTTTAGCGCCTCAGCTAGTGAAATCTTTGCCGCTGCCATTCAGGATTATAAGCGAGGAATTATTGTGGGGTCACCGTCAACCTTTGGCAAGGGAACCGTTCAGAATATGGCTGATTTAGACAGGGTAGTAGGCTTTAGACACGGGGAGATCAAGCCTCTTGGTGCATTAAAGCTCACCATCCAAAAATTTTATCGCATCAATGGCGGTACACCACAACTTCGTGGTGTGGAGAGTGACATCGTTATTCCCGACCAGTTTCATTACATAGACATTGGAGAATCTGACCGCAAGAAGGCCATGGCCTATTCAGAAATAAAACCAGCACAATACGACGAATGGCCTCGTGACGACGATGCACATAAACGCATTATTGAAATGAGCAAAGAACGAATAGGAAATGACCCCGAATTTCAGAAAATAGATAGTTACGCCCGCTGGTTATCAGATCAACGCGAAGACACAGAAGTGAGTCTCAACTATAAAACGTACACCGTTCAGCAGGATGCATTGCGCGAGGCAGGCGACAAGTTTAAAAACATTTTCACTACAGATAATCCATTGGCAACCCACCTTCCCGCAAAGCGAAAGGAGGCTTTGAATGAAGACGATTTAAAAGATTGGGAAAAATGGGCCAAAGATGTGGGTAAAGATTTGCAAATTGTGGAAGCTTTTAGAGTTGCCAGCACATACTAGAGGTTTGTAATGGAGATGAAAAATTTGACTATACAATCACATGTTCATGTATGTTATTGAAAAACACATTTAAGCGGAATATCTCGCGCTGGAGAACGACCAAAAGTGGATTCTATCATACCGCCGAAAAACCCTTTTGAACCAATCAAATTAACCTATGCGTTTTCCTCTCTATGGCGTAGTTGCTGTTGCTGTAATTTTGAGCATGGGATTCATTGCCGTGTTGGGGTATCTCATTACACCAGACAACAGTGCATTTGCCAACCGAATGGAAGTATCACAAGCCACCAAGCAGCCGGGGTTCAAGTCGCAGTATGTACACCTAAAGAAGGACAAACCCACAGTTGGCGTCTCGTGGTGGAAAGGCATGTTGTTTGGGTACCCAGTAGAAAGTGTTGAAATTCCCGTAGAGACTCTAAAGAAACACAATGATTCACTAACCTTTGTCGATGCTACATCTGGGGTTGAATTTACCAAGCATATTAGCGAATTGCAGTCATTGGATGGTTCGTATACGGAGCATCGGATTTATCGATTAGGAACAGATAGATACGGCAGAGACTTGCTGAGTCGATTGATTATAGCAACAAGGGTTTCGTTTGTCATTGGTTTTATAGCCGTAGGCATTAGTTTGTTAATCGGCTTACCATTGGGGCTGTGTGCCGGTTATTTTGGTGGTTGGGTCGATAAAGTGGTTATGTGGTTGGTCAATGTGGTGTGGTCTATACCGGGGCTGTTACTGGTAATCGCCTTGACTTTGGCATTGGGGAAAGGTATTTTTCAAGTGTTTATTGCTATTGGGTTAACCATGTGGGTTGAAGTGGCTAGGGTTGTTCGCGGTCAAGTGCGAAGTCTGCGAGAGCGCGCCTATGTTGAGGTTGCACAAATGATGGGCTTTTCCTCTTGGCGCATTATGTTTCAGCAAATTTTACCCGGTGTTTTACATCCTGTTATTGTAATTTCAGCAGCAAATTTTGCTACGGCCATATTATTAGAAAGCGGCTTGAGCTTTTTGGGATATGGCGCACAACCTCCTTTACCTACATGGGGAGGCATGGTAAAAGACCACTGGCCATATTTATTGATGGGAAAACCACATCTTGTTTTGTGGCCGGGAGGATGTATTCTAATTTTGGTGCTGGCATTTATGATGTTTGGAAATGCCTTAAGAGACTTAACCGACCCACTTAAAAACGAACAATAATGAAGCGATTTTTTCCAATTGTCATATCTTTTTTTGCTATTGGTGCATTTGCACAAGATGGTGCAGAAACTTGTGTTCCTCTAGACTCCTCAATGATTTTCCGCTTTTCAGAAGATATTAGGTTTCTTGCTTCGCCCGATCTAGAAGGGAGAGCTCCAGGTTCCAATGGCGCCGAACTCACCGCTAATTACATCATTGAAAAGTTGGATGCTTTGGGCATAAGGCCATACGGAGATTACGGCGATTGGCATCAGCGTTTTACCATGCCCAAGCCAGTAGAGGTTAGCGAGACGTCGCATTTAAAGTTTGGCGACTTTAATCCAAAGTTGGGCAAGGCCTTTTTTGCAACAGAATTTAGCAACAATGAAACGCTAAAAATGCGTACGCGATTCATCGGGAATGGCATTCACGCCCCAGAATTGGATCATTCGGATTACAACTGGAGAAGGAAAAGACTGAAAAAACGCATTGCGGTTATTGACTTGAGTTACCCCGACGCTCCTAGTCCTTACATTCCCATTGTAGAGTATATCAATGTGCGAGATAGGGTGCAGAAGGCCATTGAGCACGGCGCAAAAGGAGTGATATTGATGAACCCTTCTCTGATGGGACCAGAGCCGGCCAAGGAATACGATGAATTAGATACCCTAGGTGTGCCAGTAGCCTTTTTGAGAAACCCCAAAATGACCAAAAAGCTCAAACGTTGGTGGGGAAAAAAGGTTTCTTTGAAAATTGAGCAAAGTACTTCGTCTACCATGGGGGAAAATATTATTGGATTTATTGACAATAGCGCCCCGTATACAATAATACTTTCTGCGAATTACGACGGATTAGGGAAGGGAAATCGAGCATCTAATGCGCCGGGCAACAAACAAATACATCCCAGTGCAGACCACAATGCCAGTGGGGTGTTAATGGTATTGGAATTGGCCAAAAAGTTGGCCAACAGCAAAGATTATAAGCAGTTTAATTACCAATTTGTGTTTTTTACTGGGACCTACCCCGAGCGATATGGCTCCAAGTTTTTTGCAGAAAAAACCATTGACTCCGGGCTAGAGTATGCCTTCCAAATTAACTTTGATGCTGTAGGTCGTATGGGAGATGGCCGACAGTTGCTGATTGAGGGAACAGGGTCCTCAGACTTTTTGCATTATTTCCAAAAAGATATGTCGTGCAACGGCATTATACCTACAGCTACGCCTACCACCAGTAAGGCAGGTGCGCATACCGACTTGTACCAGTCTAAAATACCGGGGATAAGGGTTACCACGAAACTTCATCAAGATAGTTATAAGCCCTCTGATGATGCCAGTCGTATTCAAATAAATGGGATGATGGACATCGCTTCACTTATGCTTACATACCTCAAGTATCTTCCCGAGGGCGAACATGTGGTTTACGATGAATCGTTTGAAGGCGCGCCAAAAACCGATAATGATCACTTGCGCATAAAACCCGGAATCGTGGTTGATTACAGTCATGTAGGTAAGGGTATAAAGGTGCAATTGACCAAGCCAGATATGCCTGCGTTTAAGGGAGGTCTTCATGCCGGTGACATCATAACCCATATCGATGGGTACGAAATTCAAAATAAGTACCACTACATGGACTATATCACATTTTTAAAACCGGGAAGTCGTGTGGTATTTAGGTATCAACGTGACGGTCGACCCGGTAATGCCATCATCGATTTATAGATTTCCAATATGGACGATTTACATAAACCATACAATATTGCGGTCATCGGTGGAGGGAGTATGGCCACTGCTTTGGTAAAGATTTTTACCGAAAATGACAATCAAGTCAACTGGTGGATGCGCAATGAAGAATCGGTTCAACACATCCGAGAACACCGCAACAACCCTCGCTATTTGTCATCGGTAGAACTCAATGTCGATCAGTTGTTTGTTTCTACCGATATCAATGCGGTGGTGGAAGATGCGGATGTAGTGGTACTGGTAGTTCCCTCGGCTTTTTTGAAGGATTCATTGGTAGATTTAACCGTGCCGTTGAAAGAGAAAATAGTATTTTCTTCTATCAAGGGCATTGTTCCTGGCGACAATATGATCATGGGCGAATATTTGCATCAGCGACACGAAGTGCCATTTGAGCAAATTGGCGTCATTGCCGGGCCATGTCATGCGGAAGAGGTGGCCCTAGAGCGCTTGTCTTTCCTTACCCTGGCATGTGCTGATATGGAGAACGCCCGTCAACTGTCGGAGGCCATGAAAGCCGATTACATTATTACCCGCTTATCCGACGATATATACGGCACTGAATATGCGGCGATACTTAAAAACATTTACGCTTTGGCCGCAGGGATTTTTCACGGGTTGGGCTATGGGGATAATTTTCAGGCGGTTTTGGTGTCTAACTGCGTACGAGAAATGAAGCGCTTTATTCGTGCTGTTCACCCCATCAAACGCGATATCAACGCCACAGCTTATCTCGGTGATTTGTTGGTGACCAGTTACTCCCAATTTAGTCGTAACCGAACCTTTGGCAACATGATAGGCAAGGGCTATACCATTCGCTCGGCCATGCTCGAAATGAATATGGTTGCCGAAGGGTATTATGCGGCCGGATTGATCAAAAATCTAAAAAAATCATACGACGTAAAGATACCTATCTGTCAATCAGTGTATAAGATTCTTTACGAAGACAAATCGCCCAAGAAAGTGATGAAAAAATTAGCGGAGCGATTAAAATAATTATCAATCGCATAGTTTTCATTTTCACATCTAATTTTTTCGTTCTACTTTTGCACCTTCCTAATGCGGGCGTGGCGAAATTGGTAGACGCACTAGACTTAGGATCTAGCGCCGTGAGGTGTGGGAGTTCGAGTCTCCCCGCCCGCACTGAAAACAAGGCTGTTTCATTTATTTGAGACAGCCTTTTTTTTTGAATTCATTTTCACTTACATTTACTGAGAAAATCCATTCTTGCAAATTTCTGAAGGAATCGACCAATCACTTTAATATTGAATTCATACCAGCTCAATGCGTTTATTTTTAAAAATCATGGGAGTCGTTTTGCTGTTGATCTGCATATCGGCCTATATGTTTTGGAATTACTACGCAGAAGGTATAGCGGTTGAGGCACTGCAAAAAGAAGTCGAGACGGCTGTCGATGATATTTGGCAAGAAGAAATCATCTATCACCCCGGAACGGTTGAAATAGATATCGCCAGAAGAAAAGCAGTGCTTAGCAATTATTCGATTTATGTTCTAGCCAACGGTGATACCATGGCATCCATTGTGCTTCCCTCGATTGAGGTTAAATGGAAAAGTACGTTGGCTTTGATAAAACAAGAAAAGATTCATCTCCGTAGTTTAGTTGTTAAAGATCCCAAGATTGAATACTCCACGTCGGTCAACTTCAAAAAAAACGATCAGGAAAAGCCCTTAGATGTATATGTTGACTTGATTGAGATTCACGATGCAGCGTTGGAGATTGATTTTGCAGAAACCACCCAAAATTTGTCGGCCACTGCAACCGTAATTACCCATAACCTTTCTTGGAAGGCCCAACAGCCCTTTCACTTGATTAAAGATGTTTTACAGAAGTCTAAGCTTAGTGTGGTAGACATTCACAGTGATTTGAGTGATGGTTTTCATCGGGTTACACTCAACAAACTCATTATGGATGGTGCTGAGGGTCTGCTGCAAGCAAAAGGGTTTGTGTTTGAGCCTAAATATGATCGTGCCACTTTTGCCAAAAAGCGCGGCGTTGAAACCGATCACATTGTGTTTACTGCAGACTCTGTTGACGTTTCCAAAACAAATTTTGCCAACAACGACTCATTAATGATTGAAATGGTCGCTATTTATGGTTTTGGGCTGATTGCGCATCGTGATAAAAACTATATAATGCCCGAAGATCGATTTGTGCCTATCCTTGTAGATAA
>JAIUMB010000031.1 GCA_022565745.1 Cryomorphaceae bacterium
CCGTTGTAGTTGTCGCCCATCGACAAAGGAATGATCTCTTTAATCAATGGATTTTTTTCTAGCTGACGAACCTCAGAAAGCGGGATGTTACCGGTTGGTGCATCGATGTGATAAATGCCGGAAAGTATGAGTTGGAGTGGACTCCCCTTGGCACCGATGACCATATCAACCGAGCGGATATTTTGGGTAAATTGCTTTTCCAGTTGGCTATTGAGCTGAAACAAGAGCGAAACAATACCAACACCAAACGCCATGAGTAAAATGGCTAGTGAACTTCCCAAAGGGCGCGTTACAATATTGGCCCAACTAATTTTTAACCATTTCATCGGCGCTGTGTTTTTGCGTTTGACAACTCCAGTTCGTTGGGAAAAACGTCCTTCAATCGTTGATCGTGGGTAACCACCACCAAGGCACTACCATAATGGGAGGACAAATCGATGAGGCGACTGGCTACTTCACGGGCATTGTGGTCGTCAAGGGCACTGGTTGGCTCATCGGCCAATAGCAAAGCCGGACGTTTGACGATGCCGCGAATGATGGACAAGCGCTGTTGCTCACCCTGACTCAGATCCTGTGATTTAGACCTCATTTTATCCGATAAACCGAGTGCATCTAAGGCCTCTTTGGCAAGTTTTACATCGGGTGTTTCTCCGACAGCTTGCCACGCCAATAACACATTATCCAAAACCGAAATGGCTCTCACAAAGTGGTGTTGTTGAAAAACAATACCAATATGCTTTCCCCGAAAAACATCGCGTTTTCTCTCATTCAATTGGTAGATCGACGTACCCGCAATGTGCACTTCGCCATCTTGTGGCGGCAAAAACCCAGATAGAATATGTAATAAAGTCGTTTTACCGGAACCTGATGGACCAGTAATCAAGAGACTCTGACCACTTTCCACTTCTATACCCGGAAAAGAAAACGCATCTCCATCGGGATATGCAAACGACATGTTGGACGACACTATGCTCATAATGCGGTAAAAGTAATGTCCTTTGCCGACATAGAATATATGGGTGATGTTTTTTAAATTTGGTTTAGGACTTTGGTACTGATGCACGCGGGGGGTGCTGGCGCACGCACGGAAGCAGGGGAGCACGGATGGCATAGTCGGAGGTCGGGAGTCGGTGGTCTGGGGGGGGTGAATGCATATAAAAGCCAATATTTGATTTGTTATAGCCTTAGGATTGTATCTGTTTGGAGGTTTGGAGGTTTGGGTTTGCGAATGCAGTACTCCATGCGTGCGTAGCATTACCATCCGTACAACCAGACCCCCGACCGTTTCAATCTATTGGCCACTAAAATAAACGAATGCGCCTATACTGCCATCCGTAAAACCCCGCTCCCGTGCTCCCCCGCTCCTGCGCACATTCGCACATTCGCAATATTTAATCAAATACACGATAAATCGCGTGTCTTATGAATTGTTCATCAATTAAAATACCCATATCTCTCCAAATCACCCCTAATCTCCACATGCCAATCCTCAAAAGGTGGCTGATACGCTTTATTCACCTGTAGATTTTTTATACCTTTATATATATCCGGCATGATGGGGTTTTCGGGTCCCTTCAGCATGTCGGAATGGTACGGCTGTCCAAGAAACTGCGCCACAGTGGTCAATACAGTTTCAGTATCGGAAAGCAGGTCTTCGAACCTGATCTCTAAAAATCGATCTGCGGCGTGCGCTCTTAGCCAATCCAGCATGTGCAGACTTCTTCTCCACGATGCAATGGCTTGATCGACCGACTTGCCCATGCGTTTCATCTTTGACGCCACACAACTTCGACCATCGCGAAGTACATAAACGATTTTTTCCGTTTTAAAATACTGAAAAAAAACTGTTTCCGCGTGAGCGATGTCATCTAAAAAGGCAATTTGCTCAGTCGTGACCTTGTTGCCCCAGTCATTTTTTACCGATAATGAGGCCTCCAAACAGGCACGCTCAAGGCACAGCAATCTTTCGTCTACCATCTCAGGGTGCTTGCAGTGGTTTCCACTAAGACAGTTGACCGAGGCCACCTCCATTCCACAGGTTAAGTGCGGATGTGCATCGATCATAGAAGCCAATAAACTGGTGCCACTCCTGCCTGCGCCGACAACAAAAAATGAAAAGGCCATGGTTAAAGAATTTTATTGAGAACAAAACGAATGAGCGCATCAACGGTTTCCGAGGGCATAACACTGAATGTGCCTTGTTTTCTGTTGGCAAGTATGGCGTTAAAACTAATGGCGGCATGTCCTAAAAGAGATGCCAAGGCATAAATACCAGCGGTTTCCATCTCGATGTTGGTAGGCAAATACCCTCTGAATCTCGTTATTGATATGTTATCCAAATCCAACGACGATTTCAACCGTATGGATCGACCTTGTGGCGCATAAAATCCGGCTGTGGTCAAGGTTAAACCACTTTTAACCTCAGGAAATGCAAGTGTTTTTTTCAAGAGCGCTTCGTCGGCTTTGGTAAAATAAGCCGATGATGGAAACAGTTCGTGCGTGATAAAATCTTGGTGATCGCTGTAAAAAGGCATCAAGCCATCCAAACCGATGGCAGCGGCGGATACCAGGAAGGAATCAACGGGTACATCGGCGATGGCGCCAGAAGTGCCGATGCGTATAAATGTAAGTTTGGTGAGTGTTTCCTTAGACTGTTTGCTAACAAAGTCGACATTAAATAGCGCATCTACTTCATTGAGAACAATATCGATGTTGTCTGTACCAATGCCCGTTGAAATTACCGATAATCGGCGACCGCGAAAAAGACCGGTATGCGTAACAAATTCTCGGTGCGATCGCTTAACATCGACCACATCAAAGTGACGACTCACTTGGGCAACCCTTTCGGGATCGCCGACGGTAATGATGGTCTCAGCGCATTCTCCAGGCGCTAAGTCTAAGTGATAAACTCGGTTGTTGTTGATAATCAACTCTGAAAATGACATGTAATATACTTTGATGAGTGTGGCAAGATAAGACCAAAACATGTTTTGACCTTTTTTGACAGCACATCAAAATGACTAAAAACAAAGTCAATATATCAAACAGGCTAAGTAAATACTTTTAAAGGGATTACATGGTTTGCGTCTCCGTCACCTCCTTCGGATTGATACCATACTGATTTTGCCCAGGCTTTCCATCAGTAGCCATCAACACCAGAAGCCAAATAATACCAATTAGAGGAATAAAAGAAATTAACAACCACCATCCACTTTTATTTATGTCGTGTAATCTTCTAACTGAAACAGCAATACCAGGAAGCAAAACAGCTAAGGCATAAAGTGTACTAAGCACCCCTGTTCCTGTTTCCTTATCGGCTAAGCCAAGTATATTGTCTAGGAGTGACACAATGAAAGCAACAACAATGTTGATAAGCACAAACATCCAATACTCTTTTCTTCGAGCTCTACCCTCAAAGTCGATGTATTGACGTAAAACCTTTAAATACCAGTTCATAATAAATGAATTAAATTAGACCTACTCTTAAGGATTTTCGGTTGCTCCCCTTGTTTAGTGACCAAGGATGTCATCAAATAAATTTGACTCAAATTAAAAACGCAAAGCCTGAGAAAAAAGGCAATTGGTTAGTTTAATTTCTGTGGGGCAATTTAATAACATTTTTTAATTTAACAAATCATTTACGTACAGAATCTCTTTTTATTTAAAATATGGGGGGGGTTGACAATGTTTTATTGCATTAAATACACTAGGGTAAAGACTGCATTATCTTTTAGACAAACTTGGTAAAAGTTCAATATATAGTGACGCTCTTTGTTTATTTATGATGTATTTTTGAAGCCAAAATTTACCAACTATGTCAAAAAACACATCTTCCAAAATACTAGTCCCTACGGGATTTAGCGATCAATCCATCAATGCCTTTGAGCAAGCCGTTAAGTTCGCTAAAGTACTGAATGCTAAAATCATACTTTTATCAGTCATAGAGCGCGACGGGTTGTTTGGACGCCTTTTTGAAGACAAGGACATGCGTAAAAAGCTAACTGAAAAAGCCAAAAGCGAACTTACAAAGTTAGCAGAAGAAAAATCAAAAGCCAACAATGTTGAAATAGAAACAACCGTAAGTGAGGGTGTTGTTTACGAAGAAATCGCAAGAGCTGCAGAACTATTTGACGTGGATATGGTTGTGATGGGAACCAATGGAAAGCCTGGAAACCTTCGCCAGAGAATGATTGGCAGTAATGCCTACCGCGTGGTAACATTGGTTGAACCTCCAGTGGTTACAATAAAAGGTGATGCAGAGATCAGCGACATCAAAAACTTGGTATTTCCCTTAGTAGCGGATGCAAAGTCACGTGAAAAAACGGGAGTAGCCATGCGCTTGGCCAGAAAATTCAATGCCCATATTCACGTGGTTGCCTTTATATTGAAAGACAGCGAGAAAAAAATGCTTTCCAATCAACTCCGTCAAGTTGAAAAGTTTATTTCTGAGCGCGGCGTTTCTGTTACAACAGAAATGGTAGTTCCTGAAAACCGCAAACCAGTTGCAAAGCTAACCATTGAATATGCGCATCGCAAGGGCGGAGATATGATACTGATTACCGAAGAAGGTGATGAACCGGATTTGGCCGATATGTTGCTCCCCTCAGACGTGAGAGACATGCTGTACTATTCGGATATTCCGGTTATGTCTGTCACTCCATCTCCCGACAAATACAAAAGTGTTTTTGAAGGTTAATTTTCAAAGACCAGCCCGCTATAAAGCCTTGGAATAATCCTCGGTATTAATGATGGGTTTTGTACTTTCGCGGTCGACAACTTGAGTATTGCAATGCCAATTTATATGTTGTCAAACAACAATTTATTAAATACCTATTTGGTTATCCACAGGAGAATAGGTCTTTAAAAACCGATTATAAATTTTGAACAAATGAATTACGACGTCATTATTGTAGGTTCCGGCCCCGGCGGTTATGTAGCCGCCATTCGCGCTTCCCAGTTGGGATTAAAAACAGCCATTGTTGAAAAGGAAAGCTTGGGTGGTGTGTGCTTGAACTGGGGTTGTATCCCAACAAAGGCTCTTTTGAAATCTGCTAATGTATTTGAATATATCAACCACGCCAAAGATTATGGCATTGAAGTAAAAGATGCCAAACACGATTTTGGTGCAGTGGTAAAACGTTCCAGAGAGGTGGCTAATGGTATGAGCGGCGGTGTTCAATTTTTGATGAAGAAGAACAAAATCGACGTCATCAACGGCACAGGAAAAGTACTCAAAGGCAAGAAAGTTGCCGTTGCGGACGACAAAGGAAACACCAAGGAATACAGCGCAAAAAATATCATTATTGCTACTGGCGCCCGCAGTCGTGAGCTTCCTGCAGTTAAGCAAGACGGCGAAAAAGTATTTGGCTACCGCAAAGCCATGGTTCTTGACAAACAGCCTAAAAAAATGGTGGTCATTGGTAGTGGCGCCATCGGGGTGGAATTCTCTTATTTCTACAACGCCATGGGCACTGAAGTAACCATTGTAGAATACATGGATCGCATTGTACCCGTTGAAGACGAAGAAGTGAGTAAGCAATTGGAACGCACCTTCAAAAAGAATGGCATAAAAATTATGACCAGCGCTGAGGTCACCAATGTCAACACTTCTGGTAAAGGCTGTAAAGTTGAGGTTAAAACTAAAAAAGGAACCGAAACCATTGAGTGTGATGTGGTGCTTTCTGCCGCAGGCGTTGTTGCCAATATTGAAAATATCGGTTTGGAAGACGTAGGTATTAAAACCGAAAAGGGAAAAATCAAAGTTGACGAGATGTATCGCACCAACGTTGACGGGTATTTCGCTATTGGTGACTGTACACCCGGACAAGCACTGGCGCACGTTGCCTCTGCAGAAGGCATCATCTGTGTAGAAAACATTGCTGGTCACAAACCCCAAGCCTTAGATTACAACAATATCCCCGGTTGCACGTATTGTTCTCCTGAAATTGCCTCTGTTGGATATACCGAGAAGGCCGCTAAAGAGGCCGGCTACGATATTAAAGTTGGCAAATTCCCATTCTCAGCCAGTGGTAAAGCAAGTGCTGCCGGACATAAAGACGGGTTTGTCAAACTGATTTTTGATGCAAAGTACGGTGAACTCCTCGGTGCCCACATGATTGGTGCCAACGTGACCGAAATGATTGCCGAGGCTGTAGTGGCCCGCAAACTAGAAACCACCGGTATGGAATTGATCAAAACCGTTCACCCACACCCAACCATGAGTGAGGCGGTGATGGAAGCAGCGGCAGCAGCTTACGATGAGGTGATACATTTGTAAAATGTAAAATGTAAAATGTAAAATGTAGAATGTAGAATGTAGAATGTAGAATGTAGAATGTAGAATGTAGAATGTAGAATGTAGGATGTAGAATGCAGAATGTAGGATGTGAAGAATGTAAAATGAGCCCGGTAGTGATTATACTGCCGGGTTTTTTTTATTACAGCATTCCTTCATCAGCAAAACTATAATACCCGCCCTCTACATAAATAAGGTGATCGACCAATCTAATACTGAGCAGCTCACCGGCTTCCCTTATACGTTTGGTCAAAATAATATCGTTGTCACTGGGCTTTTTCTGACCACTGGGGTGATTGTGGGCTACGATAATGGCCGCAGCCTTTTTCTGTAGTGCCTCATTAAACAACAAACGGACATCCACCACCGTGCCAGTAAGCCCACCAGCAGATAAGCGCTTTTTTTGAATGACCCGATTGGCATTGGACAAATACAAAACCCAAAACTCCTCGTGGTCTAAATCCATAAACACTGGCGAAAAGAATTCATAGGCCAGTTTGCTGGAGTTTAATTTAGGCTGCTCAGCTACTTCCTGACTTTTTCGTCTTCTTCCCAATTCTAAGGCCGCAATCATTGTAACGGCACGGGCCGGCCCCAAACCTTTTACCTCACAAATCTCTTCAATGGTAAGTTTGCTCAACTTATGCAAATCGTTGTCGACCTTTTTTAAGAGTACTTTACCTACATCAACGGCAGACTGCCCCTTCAAACCACTGCCAATCAAAATGGCCAACAATTCTGCATTAGACAATGCCTGCCTCCCTTTATTCATTAATTTTTCCCGCGGACGATCATCTTCCGACCAATGCTTAATACTTCCAGTTGTAAGTAAATCCATAGTATATTTTTTTAGCAAATGTAATATATCATTTACAAATAATCAAGAGAGACGACAAAAAAATCCCGAGCATTAACCCGGGACTTTTACATTTTTGATTGAAGGTTTTTGAATTAACTCTACCTTCATTTTCATTCTTCATTCTTCATTAACTCCCATCAATCGGACTTTATAAGCAGCCACTTTAATTGGTTGGGATTCCCAACAAAGGCGTCTTACCATCCGTAATTATCACCTTGCTGTTGCCAGACTGTGACAAATCTTTAAAGGCCTCGATTTTATTGTTTTGCAGTACTGCCGGGGTTAAACTGTTACTGATTTTCCTATTGGCTTCGGCTTGTGCTTCGGCTCTAATCAACGTGGCATTGGCCTGACCTTCGGCTTCAATTTCCGCAACGCGCTTGGTTCCTTCGGCTCTGGCGATTTTAGCCTTTTGCTCACCTTCTGCTTGGATCAAGGCGCGCTCTGCTTCCAATTGCTCACGCTGTTTGGTGAATTCCATGCGCTGTGCTTCTTGCTCAGCACGCAATTTTTCTTCAATGGCTCTGCTTAAGTCAGCAGGCAAAGAAATGGTCTTTAATAATACGTTGTCTATAATAAAACCTCGTGGACCTAGTACCTGCATCATCGACTCTCTGATTTGTTCTTCAATGGTACTGCGCTCTCCGGAGTGCATGTCTTTGGCATAAAAACGTGCACTTACATCGGAAACTGCTGAACGAAAGACCGGTAAGATAACGGTGCGCTCATAGTTCATCCCAATTTCATCGAATACCCTTGGCGCCTCATTGCGATCAACGCGATATAAAATGGACACTTCTGAAGCGATGGTCAAACCTTCACGACTGGGAAGAGGCACGGTTACCTCCATATTGATGGTATTGACCTGTAAGCGAAATATGGTCGTAACAAATGGGTTATAAAAGCGAAGCCCTTGCTCCATAGGTCGGTAATCTACTTTACCCAACTGACGCTTTACGCCTACCTCACCCTGACGGATAATGGTACAACTACCTAGGACGGCGACCAATGCGATTAATGCGGTTAATTTCTTCATGATATCTGTATTTATTTGGTTATTACATTATTTTAATTGATTGATCTGCCCCTAAGGCAAACAGTCCCATTTTCATGCCACATTCAAGATAAATTAATTATTTTATCGGCGTGAGGCAAAAATACTTCTGGTTGGTGGGTTGCCACTACGATTGTTATATTTTTCTTGAGATGTGCAATGGTGCCTGCAATGGTTTCTGCATTTGCTTTGTCGAGCGCAGCAGTAGGCTCATCAAAAAGCAACACATCAGCCTTTCTGTACAACTCTCTGGCAATGGCCAAACGTTGCCGCTGACCACCTGACAAATTATACCCCTGATGCCCTATGGCGGTATCAGCTCCATCGGGCAATTGATCTAAAAAGTGAATTAAGGCAGCCTGCTCCAATGCACGTCGAAATCGCAGCCTGTTTTGCTCGTTGTCTTCATCCCAAAAAGTCACATTGTTGTACAGAGTATCTGCAAATACAGCCGGCTCCTGGGTGATGTACCCAATGTGCTTTTGTAAGGCCTGAATATTGAGATTGGCGTAATTGTCTTCACCAATCATAAGCTCCCCTTTGCTCGGACGAACCAGTCCACTGATTAAATGAAGCAATGTGCTTTTTCCACGACCGCTTTCTCCTTTAATTAAGGTCAACTTTTGCCCCGGCACGACCTCTTCAAATTTACTAAACACCTTTACTGCACCAATCTTATAAGACAATTGCTGAAAAGCAAAGTCGCCTTTTGCATTGGCTCTTACCTGTCCATCCGCATTGTCTTCAGCCGAAGGAATCTCAGATAAAAATGCATCTACATTGATGAGTGAACCGCTCAGACCGAGAAAGGCGTTGTAGTGACTCTGTGTTTCAACAATGGACTGCACGCCTCGATACAAAATAACAAAAACGCCGAGCAGCAGCGACCATTCATCGCCTCGAACATGATGGTGATACAGCAAAGCCCCTATGGATATGAGCAGTACCAACGGCTCGCGCAACGCAGAAATAAGTGCGTGAATATTGCCCAACTTAAGCTGATTGTCTTCAACTTCTTTGACACTTTGCGCCATCTGATTGCCGTAAACAGCTACCCGAGCATTGGCCTTTAGATAGGTAAAGTGATTGATCAACTGGATCAGCAATCGATGATATTTGTGATTCTGGGTTGTTAAGGTCTTTGATAAATGCTTCGTGCTGCGATAAAAGCGATTGAACATCCACTGTAAAAGCCCTCCCCCAAGTAAAACCGTTATGGTAAACAAAGGATGAACAACCATTGCTATAGACACCGCTATGATTGCTAAAATCCCCCATTGAACAGTAGTAAAGAACAGCTGAAACGCTTGATTGGTTCGGTTGATTTCAGACCCCATACTGTTTTGTAATCTTCCAGCATCAGATTTTACAAACTGTAAATATGACATTCGGCGAAAGCCCTCGATTCCCTTAATTCGCAAATCCCTAATAAAACCGTGCTGATACCTTACCTTTATGATTTCTCCTGTATACCTAATGACTGCTTTAATAACAAAAACAAGCAACAACAAGAGCAACACAGTGGTAATACTCCATCCCGGTATCCAGTCTGCCGAATGCTCACCAGCGCTTAAATTTTTTAAAAGTGGCAAGAAAAGCAGTAGCCCTAATCCATCTAAAATCCCCATCAACACACCAAACAATACGGTTATATATACCTTTCCACCTAAATGTTGGTGGAAAAACCGAAAAAAGTCAACCGGGCGGTGCCTATCCATAAACACTGTTTTATATCGGTGCAAATTAAGACATCTCAAGCAAACATTTTACTTATTTGCCTTTGGATTTGGATACAAAAAAAGCGGTATGACAACCACACCGCTTTTTATTACAAATTAAAAAAGAACTATTTTTAGTCTACATCAACTTTATAGGTCTCTTGACTTACGTTTCCGTTCTCATCTTCAACCCAAATCAACAACTCATAATGGGCGTGACCGGATGGTAAATCGATGGCTTTGCTTCCAGAAAGCAAGTCCGATAAAGAAATGGATTGATCTGACGGCAATGCATCACCAGACAAACCTGTTCGCCATGCAGATGCACCCCACTTTTCGTCGTAGATGTCCTCAGAGTGGCTATGATCATGACCATGATCGTCCTCCTCGTAAAGGCGTACCCATACAAAAGTGATATCAGAAGAAAGCGACTCTCCGAGATTGCGCTCTATAGTCCCACTTACCGCCAAAGGCTGACCACCCGTGCCTTTTAGCTCATCGTTGGTCAAATCCACATCAATTTGTGGTGCATAATTGCGCTTTATCCAAAACCTCGCTAAATAAGAGGTGTTGTCGGTAAAACTGGTTTGATTGCCGAGAATATCGGTTGCATCTACAGAAAAATGATAAGGTCCGGCCAACACATTTCGACCATCAAAAAGATCAGTCGCACGAGGCCCTTCCCAATACACATCTTCAAAATTGTCGTCGATATTAATTTCATCGCGTCCCTCGCCCTCATAAATCTTTTGATAATCCAAGTGCATGAAGTCGGATTGAGATGTTCCTCTTCCATGACTGTGACCATCAAATGCATGGTGAATATCTACACGCGCTTGTTTAACCCCGTCGGGATCTGTGACCTTAAAGCGCACATGCATATGGGTTGATGTAGCACTACGCACTTCACCGTCGGCTGGACGAATGGCATCACGACCTTCAGCAGGTACAATGGAAGGCGGTGTACGTGAGCTTTCACTGTCGTCATCGCTTGAGCATGAAAAGAATAGTATTGCTGCCAATGGTAAAAAAAACAGTTTTTTCATAATAAATCTGATTAATGGTGTTATTGCAATTTGGTTGCAAATATACATCACGAGACCTTTAATGCAATACAATTGCAATAAAAAATTTAAAATGGATCATTTCCTATCCATCAACCATAATATTTCGATTATATTTGTTGATGAAAATATCTCGATATGTTGAAACGCTATTTATTTTTTCTGCTGTTTGCATCTGTCACCTCACATGCACAAAGTCATGAGTTGTGGTTTGCTGGCGGCATGCGATCTGAAGGGCTGCGCGACCTTGGCTACTCTCCGCTTCGCTTCGATGGGTTTGGACTTTCCGGCGCTTTGGGTTACCAAAAAAGCAAAGAGAATAAAGACGTGATTTGGTTGTTGAACTACAGTCAAAGTCAAACAACAAACGCATACAATCGAGGACTAACAGCAACAACCGTTGGCCTTTTAAACCTGAACGTCTACCACCGAGAAAGCAGTAATTTTTCTTGGGGCTGGTCTAATAACAATGGGTTACAGCACCGATTTATCAGCGGTTTTGATAATTTCAATGGCCGCACCGATGTGTTTACCAGCTTTGGTCCGGCCGGCGCTTATAAAACCACCTTTTCGATAAAATCACAAAATTTCACCTTCAAAGCGATTTCACATGTGCAATTGATTGGCTTCTACTTACCCTCAGGGTACGTTGCCTCCTTACCTTCCGGTTTTGGATATGAACCCAACGGCGCCATCAAGGGCTTCTGGGAATCTATTTATCTATTTTATCCCGGCGGCGCATTCAACGCAGGCTTTTGGCCAAAACTGGAGTGGCATTTATCGACAGGAAACAGCATCAGTCTGAATTACCTGTATGAGTACACCCGACTAACCGGTGCACAAATGCACGAACGCAGCACCGGCATGTGGTTGTTGAACTTTTCAATGAAAATAAAATGAGTGCAAAACGACTATTACTTATATCCGCCATACTCGTTTTCACAAACGGACTCTTTATCTCCTGTGAAAAACATCTCTTGGGCGGCGACGACGGAGAAGCTTCACCTAAGGAAGTGTTTGAATATCTTTGGAACGACATCAACAACCGCTACGCTTATTTTGAACTTAAAGGGATTGACTGGGATGAAGTCAAGCAACGTTACAGCGAGCTAATCGACAATCAAATGTCCGAAAACGAACTGTTTGATGTACTGGCTGCCTTGTTGTTTGAACTAGAAGACGGACATGTCAACCTCACCAGTCCGTTTAACCGAAGCAGAAATTGGGATTGGTTTCAAGACGAACCGCTCAATTACAACCAAGGCATCATCGATAGAGAATATCTCGGCAAAGACTTCCACATCAGTGGACCATTAAGGCATCAAATGATTAACGGGATATTGTACGTTAACTACAGATCTTTTGGCGATCAATTGCGCGATCGGGATATTGAAGCCATTTTGCAGCGCGCTGAAAATGCCCGTGGTGTTATCATTGATGTACGCAGCAACGGCGGCGGCGCCATCAACAATGCCTTTAACCTCGCTGGCGCATTTACCAATCAAAGCTATACTTACGGAAAGGTGCGCATCAAAAATGGCCCGTGCAGCGACTGCTTTTCTTCTTGGACAGACTTACGCGTACCTGCGAGAGAAAAAGGTTGGTACAACGGGGCAGTAATTGTACTCACAAACAGTGCTTCTTACAGTTCAACCACCTACTTTGCAGAAATGATGCGACAAAATCCACGGGCACTTCTCCTTGGCGCCCCTACCGGTGGTGGTGGTGGCACCCCCGCGTTTGGTGAACTCCCCAACGGCTGGACATATCGGTTTTCCTCCACCCAAGCGATGACACTTGAAGATGAGCACTTTGAACTGGGGATTCCCGTAAATGTACGTGTAGACCTCGACAAAAGCGATGAAGATCAGGGTATTGATACAATGTTGGAAAGAGCCATAAGACAATTTAATTAGTGGCTGGCTAAAGCCTTTGTCTTTGTTAAAATTATAAAATGACACCTCCAAGCGCAAACCTTACTTAGACTCTTAAGTTCATTCACTGTGACTTTACGAACAGGATCTAACTGGTTTAAATTGTTAAGTAACAACATACTATTCTATAAGAGAGGAAGAACTAAAGAAAAGTAATCACATTAAAGCTTTTACTTTTAACTGCATTGCAGTACGCATTTATCACATCACCTCTTCAAGCCAATCGCTGCGAATGATCTCACAAAAGTGACACGTTTCTTCTTTATAAAGCTCCTTTTCCATAATTGTGATATTACTTTCAGCAAGATCAATTTTCCCATTGTACAACTGGTCAATAACTAGCAATCTAAACAATTGATCTATGTCTTCATTAGAGGTTACATATTCCTGAGCTTTTTCAAGCCCAATTCGGGTTTTAAATTTTTTGGATGCTAAAAAATTAAAATATATGCTCCCTAGATGGGTATTGAAGCTCTTGGGCATTCCCTCGTCCATGAACTCCAAAAAATCTTCTACCTTTTTTAAATCATCTGTTAAAATGTAGCGATTCAACAATGACACTAGGTTACTGGGCTCGACCATCCATAGTGGTTCATTTTGTACTTTATTTTTTAGAATCTCAGTAGCCATTTCAACATCATCATCCATAAAATAAATCATAGCCATCTGATTTACCATGTCTCCATAGTTGAAACTTGGTCCGTGTAAATCTATAGGGTAACTGTCGATGGCTTTTTGCGTATATCTAAGTGCTTCATCTTTTTGATTAAGTATGATAGCAATGGTTGATTTTAATTTATAATACGTAATTTCATTGATTAGGCTCTTATCACGACTATCGTTGAGCCAATCACTATAAGAAGCAATAGCCTTTAAATCTTGTTCTGAATACTTTTCGTTGAAGTTTGGGTCATCCTTGTGGAAAACATCAGTAAATTTATAAATTATGGGAAAAATATTCATCATACCCAAAATTGAATTTAAACGATCTTTTTGATCTGTGAAACTTGGTAATTCTATGATTTCTTTTGTCCTTTTTAAATTAAACATACTATAGTATAAGTTGCTTTCTATTGCTTTGGGATTTGAATTTACATCTTCTAAAATTAAATGAAGTTCGGTAAATGAGTAAAGGTAGAATAGCATAATTAAAGATTCAGGGTCGACAATATCATATAAACTTTCCTTAGTCTTACTCATAATAAACGCTTTATCTTGATGTGATTCAAAATACCACATTGCCATTAGACTGTGTTTAGCTAGCTCTTCCGGACTGGATAAAAACAAGCGGTTACAAATAGAAAATGCTTCATCTGTTTGATTCAAATTGGCAAGTATTTCAGCTTTATAAAGTAAATAAACTACTGAATCATCATCATTTAAAGTAAGATATTCTCGCGCAAGAATAAAATGATGTTCTGATTCATCTGGCTTGAAATGATCTCGGTAATAGTTTCCTAAATAAAGATGCGCCTCAAAATCAGTTGGATCATCATTTATACGGCTCACATACTTTAGCATACTGCTTTCACTGTAAGAGGTATCTATAGGCATGTCGTTCACGGAAGCATATAAATCGTAGTTATTTATGTTCACATGCATATCAAGCTTAATCGAGAATATAGAATCTTTAAAGCCAAGTAGATCTTCTCTTGGTATTTTATGAATGTCACTTTTTAATCGAAAGTTTTCTTGGGCAGTTAGTCCAACTGTCAGAAGCACTAATAAAAGGCTATAAAGGCTTTGCATATTTTTTATAATTTGTTTGATTAATCGCAAATTTACATCCTTCTCGCTATTTTTATATGCATTACTGAAATTTAAACCTTGAATACCTAAATCTCTAACAACCGGAGGCAAATAACCCCATGTAACCCACATCACCTTACCCATTTGAAAAACATTGGTACTTTTGCATCAAATATTTAGAAATGATGGCATTTGTCAAAAAACACATGTTAAGCTTTATCGGAGTTGTCGTTGGCCTTATAGGTGGTTATTTATACTACCACTTTGTGGGCTGCAATTCCGGTAGCTGCTCTATTACCTCAAGCCCTGTAAACATGACTCTTTACGGTGGTTTTATGGGGTGGGTGGTTTTTGACCTATTCAAATCAAAACAATCAAACAAGCAATCAAAAACACAATCCGATGAGTAATATTAAAGAAATGATTCAGTCTGGAGCAGTTATTGTTGACGTACGCACGCCCGGTGAATTTGCCGGTGGTCACGTCGATGGCTCCATCAACATTCCCATGCAAGAATTTGTCAGTCGCATGGACGAGGTAAAAGCACTGAGTAGACCATTGATCCTCTGCTGTGCCAGCGGCAACCGCAGCGGACAAGTTACCCAATACATGAATGCCCAAGGCGACCAAGAAGTGTTTAATGGTGGTGGTTGGCTAGAGGTCAACGCCATGAAAAACAACTAAACAATGAGCACGGAAACAAAACCCTCATTTAAGGAGCTGATACAAGGTGACACGCCGGTGTTGGTAGATTTCTTTGCCACATGGTGCGGACCATGCAAAATGATGAGCCCTATTCTTGACGAAGTTAAAACAGCCATGGGCAATCGCGCACACATCATTAAAATTGATGTGGACAAAAACCCCGGTGCTGCACAGGCTTTTCAAGTTCAAGGCGTCCCCACTTTGGTGATTATGAAAAAGGGAGACATTGTATGGCGTCAGTCTGGAGTAATTCCCGCAAAACAACTTGTAGAAGTTCTTGAAAACATTTAGAATAACCCCATTCACTTATCAAACCCGTTTCCTGCTTATTAGGAAGCGGGTTTTTTGTTACCCATCAATCATGGGCTCCATTAATGTCAGTATGGAGCACAAACTTTATTGCAGATATCTTTTTCTGTTTTCTAATCAACCCTTCTTATACATCGACAATTTAACAAGGAGCTTTTCGGGACACTACTGGCGTTTCCACTAGATAGATTAACCGCTCTTGCGGAATTGGAAGACACCTCAGTACTGCTCCAATACCCGGCCATTAATATACCTCCTACTTCATCAGCATTATCCGCAATCGCTTTCAATTCATTTTCCGCTGGTAGATACCAATCATCAAAACCGCCACCTGTAAACTGAGCACAGATACGGGCAATATATTCGTTACTCACGGCCGATAAGGTGGTGGTATTTTCGGCACCATCGTCTTTGGAGTCTGCACCAACAAACACACCAATCGGCCCCCAAGGAACTTCTCTGGCGTTATCGGTGGGGGCAACCATCAACTGTTGACCATTTTCCATTGTTACAATCACAAAGTTTGATGTTGTAACACCAACACCATTACCGTAAACCACTTCGTCACCTTGCTTGGCATAAGCACGAAAATGATAAGTTACATTTCTATCTAAGTTTTCTATGGTCAACGTAAATGAACCCTCTTTGGGATTATCAACCGTTGAACGCTGATCTTCTATGGTTGCACCAGGTGTATTGCGCCATACAACGCCAACCTCCTCGATTGGATTTCCCGAAACAAGCCCCCCAATGGTTATGCTGTTGTGTGTTACACTTGTAGGTTGAGTGGTTTCTACTGATAAGGGTCTATCATCATCATCACTGCTACAAGAAAAGACGAGCAGCATTACAAAAGGTAAATAAAATTTCAACTTGGTCATGGTTTGCAAATATTTGGCATAAAATTAAAAAATTTTCTTCTAAATTTGGCCACTATAACATTAAAAAACAAAAAAACATGAAATCATTTTTGACCATTTGTCTTTTGGGGGTTTATACGCTCACTTTTGCACAAATAAGTACCGCAACGATTAAATACAATGTCACATTTGACGGTGAAATGCCTGAAGGACTCCCTGCTGATATGTTTAAAGATATGAGTATGACTTTGAGTTTTAACGGAGAAGCTAGCCGAACAGACTTTGATATGGGCATCATGAAGATGTCTACCGTCAGCAATAATAACCAAACCATGACGCTTTTTAACAGCATGGGCATGAAGTTTGGAACCATTGAAGACGGCAACGATTCTGAAGTCAGTCTTTTTAACAACAAGACAGATGATAAAGAAAAACCAGACATTAAAGTAACTGGAAACACCAAGACCATCGCCGGCTTTGAATGCAAAGAAGCCATCATCACCA
>JAIUMB010000032.1 GCA_022565745.1 Cryomorphaceae bacterium
ACGAGGTGCTGCTTAAAGACGATCTCAGCCGACTCATTCATATGGCGAAAGCCGTCGAACACAATCATGGCGTAGCCATTTTCATCCGCATCAAGAATAATTTTGGCGTTGTCACGCATATACAAACTAAAACCTGAGGCAATGCTTTGTCCGGGCGCCAACACCAACTCCTTACCGGCGTTGATGGTGATTTGCGAAACATCAACCCCCTGCATCAGATCCATTGGACTGCTGCCGTTAAGGGCATTTTCTTCAATGATCACCGGCAAGCCATTGGCGGGTAAGATTCCGTTTTTCCAAGACGTTCCCGTCCACGTGGGGACATTATTACCCAAATTAAGCGGAGAAGTTACAGCACCTGTCATTACTTGTCCATTTACAGTTCCATTTCCAGTGATGTCTCCATTACCCGAAACAGCTATTGTACCTGTACCGGTCAATGCACCGTTGATGTTAAAATTATTTGCGGTTACACTTCCATTCACGATGACATTGCCCGTGCCCTCAATATTGAGTTCAGCATTACCCGAACCGCCTAAGGTGATATCACCACCCTCTTCGACAATCAGCGTTCCGTAAACACGCAAACGGTTATTGTTTCTATTGCTCACCAACTGACCACCGGGCATAATAATCATTGTCGTCCCCACCGGAATATCCAAATTTCTCGTCGAGCTATTATTAGAATGCTGTAGCGTTCCAAAAACAATCAACACATGACCAGTCCCTGCCTCTGCAATCTGACGCGTCTCGGAGCTTTGCTGGTTATTGGTTACATAAAAATTGTTGTCGTAGTTAATGGTATGTCCGGCCTTAATCACCAACGTATCGTTACTGGATGTATTTGCCGCGTTTAACGGATATCCAATGGCACAACCTGAGGTTGGCTCGGCATTTAAACACGTTCCCGATTGCGAAACCGCGTCATTAATGGTTAAAAAATTTAGGGGTCCTGTAGGGTTAACAGACAGGCAGCTGCTGTAATTTTGCTGCGCATGCCCCACGAAAGTGGCGGCGGAAAGGAAAAGCGCTGGTAAAATGGAAAAATTCTTCATGATTTGTAGTATTATGGTAGAGTGGTTTGCCCTACCGAATTAAACTTTTGTTTCGGTTGTTAAACTGGCAAAAATCAATGTGAGGAATACCTTCAAACCGGATCTTGTTTTTAAGCGGCTTAACATGTATTCTTGGCACTTTTGCTCGACAACAACAGACCGAATACAATGCCATAAAGAGAATTTTGACGTATAATATTGTTTTTCAATGTTTTAATACAATGCCAAAAATCTCAATTTTGGATATATTGTTCCAATATTGATACATTAGTTTCATTTTGGGACAGATTTAGGGGGTTTACAGGCCGGTAGATGGCAATGGTCGGAGGTCGGGGGTCGGGTTTACGGATGCAAGTAAAGGCCAATATTTGTTTATTAAAGCCTTAGGGTTATATCTGTTTGGGGGTTTGGGTGTTTGGAGGTTTGGTTTTGCGGATGCATGTAACGGCCAATATTTGATTTGCTACAGCCTTACTCTTGTATAGAAAGAAAAAACGCCCATATCATCATACGTCAACCCCAGACCTCCGACCCCCGACCTCCGACCATACCATCCGGCCATTATTGCCATACGCAAACCCATGCGCGCGCAGCGCCCCATGCCTGCGTAGCAGCCCATGCTTGCGTCAGCAACCCCTGCTTGCGACAGCAACCCCTGCTTGCGAAGCAAATCGCCTTTATTCCCTACATTTGCTTTTTCAAAACGACTCCCATAATAATTACCATAATCGATACCTATCCATGAGTGATGCATTTGACAAACTAAAAGGAATTAAGCAAGAAGCCCTTAAAGGTGGTGGCGAGAAACGCATTGACGCCCAACACGCGAAGGGAAAACTAACAGCCCGTGAGCGCATTGACATGCTGCTCGACAAAGGGAGTTTTACCGAAATGGGCATGCTGGTTAAGCACCGCTCAAAAAACTTTGGTCTGGACAAACAGGTATTCTACGGCGATGGGGTGGTTACTGGATATGGCCATATTCACGGACGACTGGTATATGTTTTTGCGCAAGACTTTACGGTTTTGGGCGGATCATTGGCCGAAGCCCACGCCGAGAAAATTTGTAAAATCATGGATTTGGCTATGAAAGTAGGCGCACCGGTTATTGGTCTCAACGACTCCGGCGGAGCGCGCATACAAGAAGGCGTGGTCTCCCTTGGCGGTTATGCCGATATTTTCTATCGCAATACCCAAGCCTCGGGCGTCATCCCTCAAATCAGCGCGGTGATGGGCCCTTGTGCCGGTGGCGCGGTCTACTCTCCTGCCCTTACCGACTTCATCATGATGGTGGAAAACACGTCCTATATGTTTGTCACCGGTCCAAACGTGGTTAAAACCGTAACCCACGAAGAGGTGAGCTCCGAAGATCTCGGCGGCGCATCCGTTCACAGCAGCAAGTCGGGCGTATCGCACTTCTCCTATCCACACGAAGTGGCCTGTATTGAAGGGATTCGCACCCTCCTCTCCTTTGTGCCACAAAACTGCGAAGAAGACGCACCATCCATTCCCTACGAAGGTGGCGACGAACTTCGTCCGGCCCTGGACAGCATCATCCCTGAGAGTCCCAACCAACCTTACGACATACGCGATGTCATCAGCGACATCACCGATACCGACTCATTTTTTGAAGTGCACAAAGACTTTGCGGAGAACATCGTGGTTGGTTTTGCCCGACTGGCCGGTAAGAGCATCGGCATTGTAGCCAATCAACCTGGTTTCTTAGCCGGTGTATTGGACATTAAAGCGTCGCAAAAAGGCGCGCGATTTGTTCGCTTCTGCGATGCGTTCAACATTCCTCTGCTCGTTTTTGAAGACGTTCCAGGATTTTTACCCGGCACCGATCAAGAGTGGAACGCCATCATCACCAATGGCGCCAAATTGCTCTACGCCTTCAGCGAAGCCACCGTGCCTCGTATTACGGTTATTACCCGCAAAGCCTACGGTGGTGCTTATGACGTAATGAACTCTAAGCACATTGGCGCCGATTTAAACTTTGCTTGGCCTACGGCTGAGATTGCGGTGATGGGATCTAAAGGCGCCGCGGAAATCATCTTCCGCAGAGAAATTGCAGAGGCCGATAATCCGGAAGCCAAGCTCAAGGAAAAAGACCAGGAGTATGCGGATTTATTTGCGAATCCTTACCGCGCCGCTGCCCGTGGATACGTCGACGATGTAATCATGCCATCTGAAACACGGGAGATTCTTATTAAGGCGTTTGCGTCGCTGGAAAATAAGGTGGTGAATAGTCCGAAGAAAAAGCACGGGAATATTCCTTTGTAAGGCGGGGCGCAATGCTCGCTTTGCACACTGTTTTGCCGCAAATTTTACCGCAGAGGCGCAGAGACCACAAAGGTTTCTCCGCGTTCTCTGCGTCTTTGCGGTGAACAATACTTAGGACAAGACCCAAAGTTATTCGCCACAACAATCGTTTTACCGCAGAGGCGCAAAGAGCTCAAAGATTTCTCCGCGTTCTCTGCGTCTTTGCGGTGAACAATACTCAGGACAAGACCCAAAGTTATTCGCCATAACAATCGTTTTACCGCAGAGGCGCAAAGAGCACAAAGATTTCTCCGCGTTCTCTGCGTCTTTGCGGTGAAAAAAAACCAAGGACGCGAGACGCAAAACGGCAACAAAGATTTCTCTACCTCAATTTTAACTCATTCTCTTCTTTAGCGCACTGAAGAACTCCGGCGTAATGCCAAGGTAAGAGGCGATGTGTTTTTGGGCAACAATCAATTCAATTTTAGGGAAACGGGCCTTAAACGCCAAGTATTTATCTTCGGCGTTGGTAGATATTTGACGCATGATGCGCTTTTGGTGGGTCACCAAACTGTTTTGAAAAATCTTGCGGAAATAACGCTCAAAAACGGGGTGATTTTGACACAGCAACTCGTAACGCTCAAAATCAATTTCGTACACATAGGCGTCGGTAAGCGCTTTCACCGAATACTCCGAAGGGGTTTGTCTGGTAATCCCCTTAATGTCGCCCGTCCACCAGCCAGAAAATCCAAACATCAACACATGGTCATCGCCGGTATGATCGGTAAAATAAGTCATCAATACCCCTTCTTCAATTAAGATGAACGCGCAGGGCTCGTCACCCTGACGGATGAGGTGACTGTTTTTCTTGACCTTTTTACCCTGCATAGCAGCAAATAAGGCATCGATTTCTGCCTCAGAAGCATCGACATACTCGCGTATGCCTTGACGCAGGTCTTTCTTGGCAAAGACATCAACGGGACGGAGATCTTTCACAGGTTAGTCGTTATTGGGCTTAGTGGTTTTTTTCACTGGGGCTTTTTTGGCATCGGCTTCATTGCCTTGGGCATAGTCCCGAAGCTTATTCCCCACGAAGGTACCTTGTATGATCTGATCTTGAAAATCCTTCATGGCCGATGGCGAATGAGGGATCAAAATGGAAGTGTTTTTAGAATTGGCCCCCACATTATTAATGGTATCAAAATACTGGGTCAACAACACAAACTGCATCACCTCCTCGTGGGTAACGTCTTTTAAAGAGCGCTGGAAATCTTCAACCGATTCTTTAAATCCTCTTACGATTTCCAAACGTTGATTGGCAATACCCTCACCCGACAAGCGCTTGCTCTCCGCCTCGGCTTCTGCCTCTTTTACCACGCGGATTTTATAGGCCTCTGCCTCTTCCATCGTGGCGTATTTTTCGCGTTTGGCCGCATTGATTTTGTTCATGGCCACCTTAACACGGTCGTCGGGATCAATATCCGTGATGAGGGTTTTTACGATTTTAAATCCGTACTCCTCCATGGCTTCGCGCAGATTTTGCGCAACTGCCAATGCAATGTCTTCCTTTTTGGCAAACACGTCGTCTAAATCCATTTTGGGCACCTCCGAACGCACATCGTCAAATACATAAGAGGAAATTTGATTGCGGGGATTGTCCAAACTGTAAAAGGCTTCGCGTACACGCTGTGATTTCACTTGAAATTGCACACTGACCTTGAGCTTGACAAATACGTCGTCTTTAGTTTTGGTTTCCACCTCCACATCCAACTGCTGAACACGTAGATTGACCACGCCCGATTTCTTGTCGATAAAGGGAATAATCAATCCAATACCAGGTTGTGCAATGCGGGTAAATCTACCCAATCGCTCCACCACCACTGCGGTTTTTTCCTTAACTATGATGATGGCTTTAAGCACGATCAACACCAAGGCGGCGTATATGATTATTTGCGTAAAATCTAATTCTGCCATAACGAAAATTTTTTATGTTAATCTAAATTGCGACATTCACACCTGTCGTCGGTGATGAGATAAGAACCAGTGTCCCATCCGTTAGAAATACAACACGACTGACACTCAGAAGTTGTCTTGATGTTGCGACATTCGGGTATGGATTTCGCATCGGATACATTTCCACATTGTGAGAAAAGCATGGCTAATCCAAATAGCACAGTAAGATAAAGTGTCTTCATTGGTTTATCTTTTGTGTTCATACAAGACCTACACGTGAAACATTTGCCTCTATTCCAAAGGTTGATAGATATGTAGGCATTACATGAAAGCTAATGGTTAATTTGCGGCAAATTAGTTCACAGGCCGCATATATGCAAGATGAAATTCAAGTATTGTCTACCTTACTGGTCGATAGCAAACTCTATCAAGGTATCATTGGGCTGAGGATCAAAGGTAATCATACGAAACAAGCCCATTCCACTCATTTTAAAACTGTAAGTCCCCATGGGATAAATCATAATCGATAAGACCTGTTCATCGGCCACGTTCACCCGTTCTTGATAAATCAGAGCGCGACTACAAGAGAGCGATGCATCGTGCGTCAGCCTCAAGTTCAAATCTTTTTCTCCTGCGCCTTGGGCGTAATCGCTAAAATCAAACCTCAGCTCCACAGTGGGTCGCTTTAAGCGGAGCAAATCCTCCGTTATCCGTCCTTCGAGTAATGTAAACGTGGGATAACAGTCGTTGCTGTTTAATGCGCCAATAATGATTTGGGAGGTGGTCCCTTCATCAGTAAAGAAATGCCCCGACAATTCGCCGTTGGCATTACTTATGAATGGGGCGTATTGTACATTTTCAAAAAACTCATACCCATAACCCTGATACAATGAAGCATATACACCCTCCAGCGGCGCTCGATTGGTCGCATCTTGCAACTCAAAACTAAACTCTGTGAGTTTTCCTCCGTCGTCGCCACAACCATTCATGACGAATATCAACGGAATGATCATCAACCGATAAATAATGGATTGTACACTCATAATGATTAAAGCTTAAAACGATACACCAAGTTCATACGCATGTAACCCTGGGCTCTTCGGTCAAAATCGAACATTCTGTTTCTAAATAAATCGCCAAGATAGCTGACCCCGCGCTGGTTTCTAACACTAACCGAGCTGCACATCTCGTGAACACCAACGCGATCTAGGTGCTGTCGCAAAAACGCAAACACACCAACATCAAAACTCAGTTCCAGTGCATCGTTGTTTTTCATATAGCGAATCATGCCAAAGCGGTAGTGCAGACCAAAACGCCAATGATTGGTGCTGAATTCGTAATCCGCTACCGACTGACAAACACAGACGCCGTTAATGTTTTCCGACTGCTCACAAACGGTTTGTTGGTGATTAAACACAAAATATCCCACATTGGCACGCAGTCCTTGGTACGAGCGCTTTCTTTCGTTGACATACCATTGCACCCCACCGGTGAAGTCGGGATTCACCCCAAACCTATGTCCGCTGGTGAATCCGTTAAGCCTAATTTCCTCGGGCGTTATGAAAAAATTGTTGTTGACGCGAAATCCAAGATCCATTTCGATGGTGTAAAACTTCATACCATCTTCTACCATCAATCCGATATTCGCCGCCGGCATAGATGGTCTGAGCAGCGATAAGAAATTGGTTTGCACCCCCATACGCCTTTCTTCTTGTGCGTAAACATATCCCGAGAGAAAAACTAATAATGCCGTGGCAGCTAACCATCTCTTCATGTCTTTTGGGGTTTTAAAATTTTTCCAAACATACACCCCACATCAATAATTAATGACAAATGATGTTGACTTTATTTTTGATACATGCATGGCGTACTTAATAAGTCTTATCGCTAAGAATAAATCGGTAAACCAAATTTAATCGAAAAGAGGGTTGAACCACACGATCAAAATACAGCAGGCCGTTGGTGAAATAAGCCTGCAATACTGAAACGTTTTCATCTGTTTCTCTTGTGGTCACGTTGTCGCAAATATCGTGTGCTCTTAGCGCATCGGTATTTCTCCTGGAGAACCCAAAAAACCCGAGGTCTAAGCTCATTTCTATCTCATTTTTTTCGTTGATTGGCAACACGAGTCCAAACCGAACATGTCCGCCATAACGCAATTGATACGTATTAAATGTATAATCTTCCAGCTCGTTGCACATGCAAATGCCATTTACATTTTGTGCATCTATACACAGCAATTGGTTGTGACTAAAAGCAAAGTACCCCAAGTGCGCGCGCAATCCGAAGTAAGCCTGTTTTTCCTCATTTAAGAACCAATGAATACCACCCGAAAAATCAAAGGACCGAAAAATTCGATTCCTCGTATAGAAACTGTTCATCCGCAAATAATCTTCAGAAACGGAAAAATCATTTACGATGTAACCAATGACGTCCGTCTCAATCAAATACTGCTTGAGGCCATCTTCAATCATGAGCCCTACATTGAGTGACGGCATTGTTGGGCGAAGCAGCGAAAACGCATTCGTCTGAATCCCAATCCGCCTTTGCTCTTGTGCAGAAACAACTGTGGAAAATAAAACAAACAGAACCATCAATGGAAGCGAAGCTAGAATCGATTTCTCATTTCTCATATTTATCATTTTTTCAAAACTGGTTCAATGCGCTATGGAATGAAGACACTCGCTTATCTACGTCAATCAACAATGACCTCGAAGACAGGTTCCTGCTGATTTGGCGTAACTTCAATCTCAAAACTCTCCCATGGATCTTGCAGAGTTCTTCCCCTTATACGATACCTTCCAAAAGCGTAAATCTTCGTTTCTAAAACCGGGAAATCACTTGGCATCAAGGTGTCGACCAGCACCATTGCATCACAATACCGTTCAGGCTCTTCTATTTCGGGAATGTGAACGATGTTCAAATCGATCGGTTGAGAATTCGTGCGATGGTTATAGGTAGAAAAATCAATGCGCAGCGAGGCTGTTTGTGGTAAAGCATTGAAATGAATAGTATTTTTCTCGCCCTCTTGTAAACGAATCCGCGGATAGCAAGACGACATCGTATCTGGCAAGACACCAACCACCAACCTTGTACTGGTTAATTCATTAGAAAAGTAAAATTTATTGAGCACGCCTAGATTGTCGGTTTTAAACAAAATCTTTGAAGCCCTGCCTTCGAAAGAAGACATAAAACCACCAGCGCCTCCTTGCATTAATCGGACAGTTACATCTCCCAATCGCTCATTGTTCTGCGCGTCCCTAACCACCAAATCAATTTCGGTCAATTTCCCACCATCATCTGTACAGGAAAGCATCAAAACAGAACCAATAAACAGTGTCAAAAGATATCTTACACGCATTTCACAACTGATTTTTAGTCGAATTATATGCACCAAAGTTAAGTCAAATATCTCAATATTTGAAGGTTGATTTAAAAAACGAAACACTCAGTCCCATTCGTTTGTAAATCTTAACTTCGTCCCGTATGTTAAGACTGCTATTTTTTCTCCTTGCCTTAAACACGTATGCCCACCCGTTTTACGTATCGGTGATGGAAGTGCACTACAATAAAGAGGCACAAACATTAGAATGTGCGCTGAAGATTTTTACCGATGATTTGGAAAATGCCATTGGTGATTTTGAAGGCAAGCCCATCTTAAATTTGGGCACCAACAACGAACCGGTAGACGCCGATGCACGGGTGTGGAATTATATCCAACAACACATCAAACTCGATGGACATCAACTGCAATACGTCGGCCGTGAAGGCGATCTCGATGCGCAGTGGATTTACTTCGAAGTTCCCTTGAAAAATATAAAAGAAGCGCAGTGGACGTGGACGGGGCTCATTCACGTGCTGCCCTCACAAAAGAACATTCTACAAATTCACCTCGGCGACAAACAGCAGACCTTTATCTTTGACCGTCGAAAACAAACACAACGCATAGGTATACTTCCATGAGCAACTTTAACGCCTACCTTCAACTCGGCTGGGAACATATATTGGACATCCAAGGCTACGACCACATGCTTTTTTTGGTAGCCTTACTCGCACTCTACACCATTCGCCAGTGGAAACCGGTCTTAATCCTTATCACGGCGTTTACCATTGGGCATTCCATCACCTTGCTTTTGGCCGGACTCCGTGGCCCCATGATCGACGGCGACTTGGTGGAATTCCTGATTCCGGTTACCATACTCATTACAGTTGCGGGGAACTTACTACTCGCCAATAAAAAACAACAAAAAGGATTTGGCTGGCGCTACGCCATGGCCGGATTTTTTGGCCTGATTCACGGGATGGGGTTTTCCAATTTCTTCAACGAACTCATGGGGCCAGACGCGGATATTGTGGTTCCCCTATTGGCGTTTAACCTCGGGATTGAACTCGGACAAATTGTTTTTGTACTCATTTTACTCATCATACAGTTTTTGCTCATTAACCTCACACGTATGCAAACACGCAGCTGGAATTTGGTGTTATCCGGAGCAGCTGGCGGTGTTGCCCTAACTTTACTTATCGAAACTTATCCTTTATGATGCGAACGATTTATACCTTAACGCTTGGCCTGATCACAGCGGGAATGATGGCGCAATTGCCCGAAAACCGCGCTACAAAATTCAAACAACTATACGAAGAACTGCCTACGCCCAATGCCTACCGCACGGCATCCGGGGCACCAGGTCACGAATACTACCAGCAACGCGCCGATTACGAGATGGACATCGTGCTGGACGACGACAATCAACGCATCTATGGTGAGCAAACGGTGACCTATTACAACAACTCACCGGATGAGCTTCGCTACTTGTGGGTGCAGCTCGACCAAAACATGCGTGCCCAAGAATCCATCACCAAAAAAGTACGCACTGAAGCACTGGGCGAGCGTGTATCTTCCGCCCAGCTCAAACGCATGCTCAACGATTTCGACGGTGGATTTAAGCTTGATTACGTCAAGGAAACCAATGGTCGCGACCTGCCCTATACAGTCAATTACACCATGATGCGCATCGACTTACCCCAGCCCTTAAAATCTGGTGGTCGTTTTACCTTTAAAGTAAAATGGTGGTACAACATCAACGACCGCATGGCCATTGGTGGGCGATCCGGTTACGAGTATTTCAAAGAAGACGACAACTACCTCTACACCATCGCGCAGTTTTTCCCCCGCATGGCCGTGTACAACGAAGTGGAGGGTTGGCAAAACAAACAGTTTATCGGCACCGGCGAGTTTACCCTTCCCTTTGGCAATTACAAGGTAAACATTACCGTACCGGAGCACCACGTTGTGGCCTCTACCGGTGTGCTTAAAAACGAATCGTCTGTACTCACCCGCGAGCAGCGCAAACGCCTGAGCGACGCCCGCAAAGCCGACGCGCCACTTATGATCATCACGCAGGAAGAGGCGCTGGAAAATGAAGCACGCCGCAGCGATAAGACAAAGACTTGGGTGTTTGAAGCGGAAAATGTGCGGGACTTTGCCTTTGCCTCGTCAAGAAAGTTCATCTGGGACGGCATGAATCAACCAACCGGCGGCAAAGACGTGCTATGCATGAGCTACTACCCCAAAGAGGGCAATCCACTGTGGGAAAAATACTCCACCAAAGTAGTCGCGCACACCATCGACGTATACTCGCGCTACACCATCGACTACCCCTATCCGGTGGCCATATCCGTGCACGCCAACCGCATCGGTATGGAATACCCCATGATTTGCTTCAACGGTGGTCGCCCGGAAGCCGACGGCACTTATTCCGAAGCCACCAAATACGGGATGATTGGCGTCATCATTCACGAAGTGGGACACAACTTTTTCCCCATGATCATCAACAGCGACGAACGCCAATGGACGTGGATGGATGAGGGATTAAACACCTTTGTGCAGTTTCTCGCCGAGCAAGAGTGGGACGTCAATTATCCGTCAAGAAGAGGACCGGCGCATAAGATTGTTGACTACATGAAGGGCGATAAAGACGGCATGGTGCCCATCATGACCAATTCCGAGAGTATATTGCAGTTTGGCAACAACGCCTATGGCAAAGCGGCGACCGGACTAAACATTCTTCGTGAGACCATCATGGGGCGCGAACTGTTTGATTATGCCTTTAAGGAATATGCCCGCAGATGGGCGTTTAAGCACCCCACACCGGCAGACTTTTTCCGCACCATGGAAGACGCCTCAGCCGTCGATCTCGACTGGTTTTGGCGCGGTTGGTACTACACCACAGACCACTGCGATATCGCTTTAGACGACGTGCGTTGGTACCAAATAAGCAGCGGCAATCCGGAGATTGAGAACCCCATTGCCCGCGAACGTGCCGCCAACGAAAACCAGGGCATATCACACATGCGCAACAAGTCCACAAAAGACGAAACGGTAGTGGCCCGCGACCCCGACACCCGCGATTTCTATACAGAAGTCGATCGCTTTAAAGTGATCGACCGCGACCTGAAAGACTACGCAACCTACATGGCACAGTTTGATGAGGATGAGCAGGCGCTGTTAGACACCAATCTCAATTTTTATCAGCTGAATTTTCGCATGGTTGGTGGCTTGGTTATGCCCGTCATATTGGAATTCACCTTTGACGACGGCACGCGAAAAGTAGAGCGCATACCCGCCGAAATTTGGCGCAAAGGCGACACCGAGGTATCAAAAGTATTTTGGTTTGACAAAGAAGTTGTATCCGTAGTGCTTGACCCCTTCCTAGAAACCGCCGATGTGGACAGAGGCAACAACTATTGGCCCCCACGTGTGGAACCCACGCGCTTTCAGATGTATAAACAGCAATACAGACCAAGAGAAAGTTTGATGAGAAGACACGGCGAGAATAATGCAGAATAAAGGCATTCAAACGATTGAAGAACGACTTCAGAAAATCGCACATTTTTCATTAACTACCTCCAGTCAATAAACCCCGCTTCACTCCGTTCTTTATTATCTCCCTCCGGTCGATGAGCTCCGCTGCGCTTCCGGTTCTTCATTCTTCATTCTTCATTCCAACATACCTCCGCCATTTCTCCAACAATCCCGCCATATCATCTGGTAGCTCACTATCAAACGTCATGCGTTCCCCACTAATGGGATGGGTAAAAGCGAGGGTTTTGGCGTGTAATGCGTGGCGCGGACACATTGTAAAGCAATTGCGAATAAACTGTTCATATTTGGCAAAACGAGTGCCTTTAAGCATTTTATCGCCGCCGTATTCCGGATCATTGAACAATGGATGGCCAATGTATTGCATGTGGGCACGAATCTGGTGCGTGCGACCGGTTTCTAATTTGCATTCCAGCAGCGACACATAACCAAATCGTTCAATCACCTTGTAGTGTGTAACGGCGTGTTTGCCCAGATCGCCTTCGGAGAAAACGGTCATTACCTTGCGGTTTTTCGGACTTCTACCGAGGTTGCCGGTGATGGTTCCCGCATCTTCTGCCGGTTCACCCCAGACCAATGCCAAATAGGTGCGATCGGTGGTGCGGTCGAAAAACTGCTTCGCCAAATGTGTCATGGCGTATTCACTGGCGGCCACCACCATAATACCAGACGTGTTTTTATCGAGACGATGCACCAGGCCAGGGCGCAAGGGATTGTCCTCGGGTTGCGGAAGGTCATTGAGCAAAAAGGCCAAGGCATTGACTAAGGTGCCACTAAAATTGCCATAACCGGGGTGCACCACCATACCAGCTTCCTTATTGAGCACCACCACATCCGGGTCGCGGTGGAGGATATTGAGTGGAATGTCTTGCGGAATGAGCTCTTTATCTCGCGGCGGGTAGGCCAGAACCACCTCGATGGTTTCATTGCCTTTGATGCGGTAATTTTGTTTAACCTCCTTGCCGTCTACGCGAATAGAACCGGCCTTAGCCGCCTGTTGAATTTTATTGCGCGAGGCGTTTTTAAGGTGTATCGTGAGGTACTTATCAATGCGCAGCGATTGCTGTCCGGGGTCGGTCACAAATCGGTGATGAACATAGAGTTCTTCCTCGTCTTCGAAATGGTTGTCTACTTGGTTGTCTTCCGTCATTGTGCCATTAATATGATTTTATTGCGCAATTGACCAGTCTTTTGGTCAATCAACAAATACGTTCCGGGTGCCAGGTGCCCCAGAGAAACATCACTACCGCTGTTTATGTCTCCACGCAACACGTCTCTCCCCTGCATATCGCGAATGACGTACGACAAATCTCGCTGCAGATCGTCTTGTATGCGTATGCGGTCGCCCGTAGGATTGGGATACACCTTCCAGCGGTGCATTTTCTTTTCTTTTTTCACGCTGATTTCCGGTGCTTCAAACCGGAAGTAGGGGCGCATCATTATGCTTCCCGTAAATGCAGAGGGGAACCAGTTGGTACCATCGCCATAGACAATTTCCGTTGCCCCGCTGTTGTTCACGTCAAAGCCAATATTGAGTTTGGCGGCATCGCGCTGTTTGGTGCCTATAAAATAGGTGCCGGCCGACATGAAAAAGGCGTTGTCTTCCAGTTGATATGGAATAAACTGGTTGTGCTCGGAAAAGCGAGGCACGAACATCGAATCGCTTTCAAAAATGGCTGGACCCGGTACGCCGTTGTTGTACTCGTGCACCACAATTTGAAAGGCGTTGTTTTGCGGATTAACCGAAGCCGGTTGAAAATAGATGTACATTCCCTTCAGGGTATCGCTTTCCGGCAATTCAATGGAGGTTAAACTTATAGCGCCCGCTTGGTTGGCAATGCCATAAGCGCGCTCTGCTGAACCATCGTCGAAGGCGTAATAATTGCCAAAAAACTGTTCGCGCTTTAAAGTATCACTGCGGCGTAAGCCTTGGTTGGTCCCTGAAAAATAACTGTTCATGGTCAGCGTAAACGGACCATTGATGGCCGACAAATTATTGTCAAACGCCGAAATGCTTTGATTCCAAGTTACTTTTTGGTAAGACAATTGGTCGTGGCCTGCACCGTCGTTGATATTTGCGCCTACGGCTTCGTTCAAGCCTTGTCCGACCAAGGTATAGCCACTCAATAGCAAGGTAACCGATCCAGGAGCCACATTGCGCATATAAGCCTGCTCAACACTGGTTCTGTTATACTGTCCAGGATTATTGGCATACACCCACCAGGGCATGGACTCGAAGCCGTTGCGAATGAGCGTTTGGTGTTGACGCACATAGGCCACATCGGCAATAAGCGTATCGGTGGAGTCACGACCTTCGTTGAGGATGACATAGTCGAGGTTCCAGACATCGAAAGCGCCTGAGGGGTTACCAAAATTGGTGAAGCGAAAGCGAAAGCCCTTTTGCAACCACTCCGGACGATCTACGGGAACCACCACACCTTTAAAACTTTCAAAAGGGCCGGCACCACCAATGGCGTTCCACACACTGGTCCAAATGGTATCGCCGGGCGCTTGAAACTGCAGGCGAAGCGAGTCCATATTTGATGGACGCTCGCCATTGCCTGCCTCTTGATAGAGAAATGACAAGTACACATCGCTCATTCCACTTAAATCCAAATGCCGTGACGTCAAGCGATCACACTCGCGTGAGACTTGTCCGGCGGTGATGTCGTAGGGTTGTCCATTGGCATCTAAGCCATCAAACGTAGCCACGCCCAAAGAAGGCATACCAATGCCGTAGGTGTGGTTGATGTACACATCACGGTCGGCCCACAAAGCGGGATCAGGAATGTGCGAGTAGTAATAAAAATCATCGATAAAGCCAAAGCGCGAGGTAATGTCACTCAACGTCAATGTATCATCGGTCTCAGGAACAGCCCAATCATTTCCCTCGGGCATGTAGCGCTGCATAGGAGCCTCCAACGCTTCGCGTATTTGTGCAAAAAGCGTTGTACTGATCAGTGAAAGAAGTAAAACCGTTAATCTCATGGCTAAGGGGCATTCGAGTCTGACCAATCATCGATAATCGAATCTATGGGAACATCCAAACTATCGGCATAGGGATTGGCTTGATAGAACTCCAACGAATCTACGGCCAATTTATTTTGATTGTCGGTAACCCAAACATCAATATTGGCCCCCATTCTCAGTTGGGGTTCCCAGCTTGGATTTGGCGATTGACGGTAAACAAAAGCTGCAGCGGTATCTTCCATATCTTCATCGTAGACGACCGCGCCAAGATTGAGCGAGAACATATTCAATTTATCACGGGCATCTTCCAAGGATAAGTTTTTAATGTAAGGCACACGAACACGCTCTTGCGACAAGCCCATACCGATTATCAAATCAATGGTGCTGCCCTTGGTTAATTCAACAGGCAACACCAACTCTTGGCCTTTATGCCTTAACCCCACCACCACATCCTTTCCGATGTAGGGCACATACTCTAAAGCTCCAATGGCAAAGCCTTTTGACTCCAAATCATAGAGGGCACGACGACGCGTTTTTTCAATCACATCGGGAACCGGCACTTTGCGTGGCCCGGAAGCATTTAAAGTGAGCGCAATACGCCGATTGGGTTTAACCGTAAAGCCGGGTGCAGGAAACTGGTCGATGACCGAACTTCGTGGGAATTCAGAGAAATATTCGTTGGAGTCGAGTACCTCCACGCGAAGTCCCATAGCCATCAATGTGTCTTCAGCTTCCTGAAGCGTATAGGTCTGCAAATTGGGAAGGGTTATTTCAACGTGTTGAAGCGTAAAGTGATTGAGCCATTTAAGTGTTCCCCAAAGGGCACCTCCCAGAAAGAGGAACATGACCAAAACAGAAATCCACAAGTGCTTACTTACGAGAAAGCGAAAAAAGCTCATCGGCATTATTTTGCTACAAAAGTAGGGAAAAAAGCCATTGCCGAATAGCAATAGATGTTCTTGCTAACAACATTCGATTAAATCGCGTACTTTTGCAGGTATGAGTGACCGAATTGCTGTTTTCCCCGGATCGTTTGACCCCATCACCATGGGGCATTACGATATTGTTACCCGAGCCCTACCCTTGTTTGATCGCATCGTCATTGCCATAGGCATCAATGCCAATAAGAAGTACATGTTTGATCTCGACACCCGGATGGGCTTTATCAAACAGGTATTTGCCCATGAACCACAAATTGAAGTGAAATATTACGAGGGACTAACGGTAGATTTCTGCAAAAAAATCGGGGCCAATTTCATTTTACGTGGCTTGCGCAATCCCGCAGATTTTGAGTTTGAAAAGGCCATTGCCCAAACCAATCGACAGTTAAACCACGATGTCGAAACCATCTTTTTACTTACCGCCGCTCGTTACGCCTTCATCAGTTCAAGTATTGTCCGCGACGTCACCCGACATGGCGGCGACTATACTAGCCTGGTACCGAAGGGGATCGATCTGAGGCGCTGATGGGACTCTGATCGCTTATGGCACGCTTGGGGTGCTGACGCACGCAATGCCCTTTTTTAACCTCTTGCTCATCATTTTTTTTGAGCTTATATCATTTAACGTTTTTCTGTTGTACTTTGCGTTCAAAATCACATCTTGAAAAACATCATTCTTTTCTGTCTCATTGGTCTTTCATTAGCAGCACAGTCTCCCAAGCATTTCTTAGGCTTTACCATTTCTCCTGCCGCTACCGATGTCATTCACAAAACATTTGATGAACATTTTCCAGCAAGTCTTTATGAAGGGACATTTTTCATTGGGGGAAGCGTAGGCGCAAGTATGTTATGGCAGCTCCATCCCCGTATAAGACTTCAGACCGACCTTGTTTACTCGGTGTATTCCGAAAGACAAAAAAGGGCTTTCAATCCGATTTCTAATGACCCTGTGTTTGGCTTTATACTTGAACCTAATGACGAGGCG
>JAIUMB010000033.1 GCA_022565745.1 Cryomorphaceae bacterium
CGGGCACAAGGGGTGGTCATAGCCGCGGCGATGTACAAAAACATTCCCATCAGTGAGTATTCTCCGAGAAAAATCAAGCAATCCATTACCGGGAAAGGAAGTGCCTCGAAGGAGCAAGTGGCAGCGGCACTCCCCTATGTTTTGTCTGAAAAATTGCCGGAAAACAGCAAGCTGGATGCAACCGATGCAGTGGCGGTGGCGCTTTGTCACTTTTTTCAAAATGGACAGAGCAGTGCGGGAAAGAGCTATTCCGGCTGGGCGTCGTTTGTTAAGCAAAATCCGGGCAGGTTAGGATAGTGCTTTGTACTTTTACAGTCCCATCGTTAACACTTCACAAGAAAAGTTGCCCAATTCTTTGCCATTAACACACGTGAATATGAAAAATATTTTACTCCTCCTTTTTATTCCTTTCTCACTTGCTTTTGCCCAGCAGCCTTATGGCAAAAATGCCGAGTGGTTTTTGTCTTTTAATGGCAATCAAATGGGGTATGGCGTTGGGTACAGTCATGTTTACCACCATAAAGACAGCGTTATTAATGGGGTTGAGTACCAGTGGATGCAACACTTTAGGGTATCCATTATTCGAACAGGCCCCAACCCCGAAGACCTTGATTACCTCTACAATGGATTCATTAATAATTTTTTCTACCGTACGGTAAATAACAAAGTATATTACCACAGCTTTGATTTTTCTGATTCATACCTTTTGTTTGACTTTGACGCCCAGATTGGAGATACCGTTTTCTTCCGAGATACACTTGTATATGTCGACGACAGTTGCACCCATTTGCCGGGTTATGTCGTTACAGATATAGGCACCGAAATGATTGATGGTAAACCAATGACATACTGGGATATTGACTCCATTTTTTGGGGGGGACAATTTTTAGAAGGCAATAGGATTTACCGAGACATGGGGGTGCTTCATACCGGCGGAACAACATCCTTTAGAAGTTGTCATACGCTGTTTCAACATTTAAACTTCTTACCATACGATGTTTTTCCAACGACAGTGTTCACTACCAAAATCCTTCTTGGAATCGAGCGTGTGACTTTTTCTCTGCACTCTCTGTAGAGGAGACACTCGATTCTGAGTCAACTTGGTCGGTTTTCCCCAACCCAGCGAATCACAAACTCAACATTTCCGGCTTCCCTGATGCAGGGAAAATGTCTGTTTCTATTATAGATTTTCAAGGGAAAATAGTTGCACAACCTACTGTATCAAACAGCAAAACGCAAAGTATAGACATCGGAAAATTACCAGCAGGCATGTACCTTATCCGTATTGTTGACGGAAGTGGCAGGGTTGTGCATTTGGATAAGGTTATGAAGCAGAACTGATAGAAGAGCACAATGGTGTTGAGCCATCAGGGATTTTTTGAGCACAAAGAAATCTTTGGTTTCGATGTATTTCTGTGGTGAGAAAAAGCAAAAAATCCTTTTCTAAATCCAAACGGTTACTAACGTGTTTTCAAAAAACGCTTATTACAATGCTTTAGCAATTTCACCTGCCAGATTAGCCAATTCATCATTATCGACATTAGACATGGGCTTCGAGAAATCCATATCGCCTTCTTTCTGAATGGGAATAAGGTGGATGTGCGTATGGGGCACTTCAAGGCCATAAACAGTAACCCCTACTCTATTACACGGAACGGTTTTTTCGATGGCGAGCGCCACATCAGCGGCAAATGACCACAGGGCGGTATAAATGTCGCTTGGCAGGTCAAACAGCTTATCAACCTCTACTTTTGGCACCACCAAGGTGTGTCCTTTTTGCAAAGGTCGAATATCCATAAAAGCAATGGCCATATCGTTTTCGGCAATGATGTGTGCCGGAATCTCACGGTTGATGATTTTAGTGAATATCGACGCCATGATTACAACATTTGAATATTGACTACTTCAAAGGTCACTGTACCGTTAGGCACCTGTATGACAGCTTCTTCGCCTACTTTTTTACCAAGAAGACCGCGACCAATGGGGCTGTTTACAGAAATCTTACCAGACTTGATATCGGCTTCAGACTCACTTACCAGCGTATAGGTCATGGTCGCACCGTTGACGGCATTTTTTAAAGTAACGGTAGAAAGCACCATCACTTTAGACGTATCCATTTGGCTCTTGTCTAAGACCCTTGCGTTGGCCACTACGTCCTCCATTTTGCTGATTTTTAGTTCCAACAAGCCCTGCGCTTCCTTCGCTGCATCGTATTCGGCATTTTCAGACAAGTCCCCTTTATCACGGGCCTCAGCAATTTGGCGAGATATTTTTGGACGCTCTACGTTTTTCAATTGCTCAAGTTCGTCTTTGAGTTTTTTCAAGCCTTCCGGGGTGTAATAAGAGACCTTTGACATAACGCGTAGGATTTGTGGTGATTTATTCAGCAGCCAACTGGCGCTTTATTTTTGATTGTTAACTACTTACAAAAAAAAGACCAATGCATAACATGGTCTTCTCGCAGTTGGCAAATATACGTCATAGCCATTTCATAGATATGAGGAGGCGCTACAAAAAAATTCAAATTGTGCAGGCGATAATTGCGGGAGATAAACGTTTGGGGTTGGGCTCGGTTTTACGGATGACAGTATAGGCGGAATGGTTATTAATGGCCTATAGAAAAAAATCATTAACTAAAACATTTTGGCCCACGTAATTACAGCACCAGCGCCATCATTTTATATATGATGAAAATGAGATATAACAGATACATTTAGACCAATGCAACCTTAGTGTAAACTTCCAACTCCTTAACATCCAACGATTGGTGGCCATAAAAAAAAACCGCTTACTTAAAAAAGCAAGCGGTTTAAATCTTGGTAGAAACTACCTGTTCGGTATGTTAGTACCGTGGACGTTCTTCGCGAGGACGCGCTTCGTTCACCACAAGCTGACGACCCTGGAAATCAGAACCGTGCAAGCTGTCAATGGCGCTTTGCGCTTCGCTGTCGTTGAACATTTCTACAAATCCAAATCCACGGCTGCGTTGAGTTTCGCGGTCCTTTACGATTCGAACTGAATTAACTTCCCCGTAAGTTTCGAACACTTCGCGAAGATCATCTTCGCTACTGCGAAAGGGAATACTGGCTACATAAATTTTCATGCGTGAAATAAATTAAAACCATCACAAACAAAAGAAATCGCGGTAAGTACTTGGGGTAATAACTGCAGCAGACTGTTGCTAGTGATAAAAAACAAAAAACGAACGTAACGAAAACTTTATTTCGTTCACCGTGCAAATATACATCTCAAAATGTTGGCATTTACATTAAAACAAAAAAATAACATCAAATTTTTTTTACGTGGCCAATCCTGTAATTGATTTGTATCTTCGTGGCAAATTTATGTCGTATGCTAAAAGCTGCCGATTACGCAAGTGATCAAGATGTTCGTTGGTGTCCGGGATGTGGTGACTATTCCATTCTAAAGCAGGTACAGTCGGTGTTGGCCGATTTATCATCGCAAAGAGAAAACACAGTATTCATTAGTGGTATTGGGTGTAGTTCGAGGTTTCCTTATTATCTCAACACCTACGGAATGCACGGAATACACGGGCGCGCTACGGCCATTGCTGCAGGATTACGCTCCGTACGTCGCGATTTAGACGTTTGGGTTATTACCGGTGATGGCGACGGGCTATCAATTGGGCTCGGACACTTATTGCACCTTATGAGAAGAAACATACGCCTAAAAATTCTTTTGTTCAACAACGAAATTTATGGGCTCACCAAAGGGCAATACTCACCCACAACTCCTGAAGGCCATCGAACAAAGTCGTCGCCTATGGGCGTAATCGATCACCCTTTTAATCCGGTTTCATTGGCCCTGGGTGCAGACGCAAGCTTTGTGGCCCGCAGCGTAGACCGCGACCCTGTTCACCTGCGAGAAACACTCAAGGCTGCGCATGAACATCACGGCTCGGCTTTGGTAGAGATCTATCAAAATTGCAACGTATTTAATGATGGGGCATTTTTTGCTTTTACCGAAAAAGACAAAAAGGCCAACAACTCCGTACAGTTGCAACACGGTCAACCCATAATCTTTGGCGCTGATGATGCATACGTGCTCACCATGGAGAAAAACCGCATTGTAAAGGCAGATGCCGCAACGTGCAAAACCCCATTAATACACGACGAAGAAAATCTCAATCAAGCCTGGATGCTCAGTCGACTGTTTGAACTTCCTTCCGACAATATGGAGCTACCCCGCCCATTTGGCGTCTTCTATCGAGAAGAGCGTCCTTGCTATGAAGATCGCTTACATGAACAAATTGATACTGCTCGCAAGAAAAAAGGCGCCCCCAATCTCGACGAATTGCTTCGTGGTGATACTTGGTGGGAAGTCCATTAAATCAACCTAACACATTTTACTTTGACCATTCGCGAATTAAACTTATCGGAAACACTGCAAGAAGGCCTTGAGGCCATGCGCTTCGAAAAAGCCACCCCCATACAAGAGCAGGCCATTCCCATTATCCAAAAAAACAAAGACCTGATTGCTTGTGCACAAACAGGTACCGGCAAAACAGCTGCTTATCTGATTCCCGTACTCGATAAGATGGTGCGCAACGGCATTAAAGGAGAAACCAACGTACTGGTACTGGTCCCCACGCGCGAACTCGCCGTACAAGTTGACCAGTCTGTTGAGGCCTTGTCCTATTTTATCGACGTTGGTTCTGTAGCGGTATTTGGCGGTGGCGACGGTGTGGAATTTGAGCGACAGCGCCGAGGTATGGAAAACGGTGCAGAAGTTGTGGTTGCCACACCTGGACGTTTAATCTCCATGTTAAAAGTAGCGCCTAAAGGCAAGTACTTCTCTAAGCTTCAGCATTTGATTCTCGACGAAGCCGACCGCATGCTCGACATGGGCTTTCATCAAGACATCATGACCATCATTAGCTTTTTACCTGAGCAAAGACAAAACTTGCTGTTCTCTGCCACCATGCCCAACAACATCCGCAAGTTGGCCAAAGACATCATGCACGAGCCTGAGGAAATCACTTTGTCCATTGCCAAACCAGCAGAGAAAATTGCTCAGTTTGCCTACGGTGTGCACCCAGAACAAAAAGATGCACTGTTGGACCACCTCTTAAAAGAAAAGGACTTTCGCTCCATCATCATATTTTGTTCGACCAAATCAGCCACCAACGCCCTTGGTCGACGAATGATGCGAAAGGGGTATTCCGTTGAGTCCTTTTCCTCCGACATCGAGCAAGACGAGCGCGAACGGATTATGCTTGACTTTAAGAACAGAAAACTCAATATGCTGGTAGGGACCGATATTTTGGCGCGCGGCATTGATGTAGATGGAATCGAATTGGTGGTTAACTACGACCTACCTTCTGACGCCGATGATTATGTTCATAGAGTAGGTCGAACAGCCAGAGCAGAACGCGAAGGAACAGCCATTACTTTCGTTGAACAAAAAGATCACAGAAAATTTGCACGCATTTACGAGGTAACCGACAAAGGCATCTCAATCATGCCTTTACCCGAATCCCTTGGGGAAGGACCAACCATCCATTTGGATGCACCACGCTCTAGCAACAACAAACGCCCTTTTAACAATAAACGAAGAAAGCCCAGACCTAACAACAAGGGCGGTAAACGGTAATGGTCTGTAGGTCAAGAACATGCCCTTGACCTACAGGGGTATACCTAATGTTTCACATTAGCTCTTAGCATGTCTGTATACCCCAAAGCCAATAAACCCAAAAAACAATATTGAAAAGGCCAATGCAAAGCGTTCACCTACGTAAAAGCTTGGCGGAGCGAAAATAAACTCAACCTTGTGTTCTCCTGGCGGCACTTTTAGTCCTCGGAGCAAATAGTTGACACGGATATGCTCTACATCTTCACCGTTAATTTTCGCAACCCAATCGTTACCTCCACCCTTATAATAAATCTCAGAAAACACAGCCAGTGCATCTGAGTTACCATTATTATTCACAGTGTACTCTAGGTGCATAGGGTTATCAAAGGCATCAAGTGTAACAGTTCCCGAATTAATGCTAACGCCTTTTAAGTAATCGCTGTATCGTTCATCCACCACCACATCTTTACAGCCACGGAAATCAGAGAGCGCCTCCATTTCAGCATCAGCATTGGGCACAATAATAATTGAATCAGCCAACCAAGCATTGCCACAAGCACCAGGATTGGTTTGCACTGCTTTTCTCCCACCCTCACCTTGAACCATGAAGAAGCGCGTGTTGAGCATATTGATTACCTCCATATTTTGCTGAGAAAGCTGAAACTCGATCAAATCTTGATAGCGGGCCAACTTTGCACCGTGGTAGCCAGAGATTGAATGGTGGAAATAAGAAGTAAAAGCATCACCCGTTAATCCGCGTGTTGTATTGAACACACGATATTTTTCACCTTCCCCCAGTTGCATAATTTGTTGATCTTCCGGATTTGGTTTAAACATTGCTTCATACTCTCTCTTAGGCATAAATTTGTCTAAGCTAAGGTGCTGACGCACAAAAGGGAGTTGATCAATCATCACCAGGGCTACCAATGCGACAATCATTATTCTAGGTTTGATGATTTGGCGAACGTACGCAAAAAGTAAACCAGCAGTGAGCGCACAAAAAATCAATGTTTTCAAAGCGCTATTGACCAATAACGACTGGCGATCTTCACGCAGAAGGTCGAGATCTACACCTTGTTTAGCCAAATTGTCGTCATTAGGAGCAATAAAATCAAACATACCGGAGAAAAGGATAAAGAACAAGCTCAATCCACCGGTAACCAACAGTGTGTTTCGTATTTGTTTTTGCAGGACTTTAGCGGAGATATTGCCTTCATATACCTTTTGCAACGCCAACCAACCAGCGAGTGGCATCAAGACAAATACAGACACCAGCGCCATGGAAGGCACGCGAAATTTGTTGTAGAGCGGGAAGTGATTAAACATAAACCGACTAAAGCCTTCGAGGTGATAGCCCCAAGAAAGAAAGAGCGCAAAAACAATGGATAAAGCTATCCAAACACGTTCTCTTGTGCCCAGAGTAAACATGGCCAAAACAAAAAGGAAAAACACCACAGCACCGACGTAGTAGCCACCGCCGACCATTTGTTGTTCGCCCCAGTAAAACAAACTGGCGATGGTGCGATTGGCTTGTCTCTCCGCTTGCTTGCTCGGATAACCTTGCTGCACCATGCTGCTTTTTATGTTGTTAAAATACTGCTCATAGATCATGGTGTTTGAGTAATCTTGATTAGAGCCGCCTCCGTTGAAGTTGGTGTAAATCAGATTAAATGTTTCTATAGGCGCATAGCTCCAGCTCATGGCATAATCGTACTCCAGTCCGCCCGACGACGTTTCTTGTTTTTTCGTCAACTCAGAAATACCGCCACGCATGGTTTCTTTGGCGTAATCGTAGTTGGTCATCAATCGGCTGACGTTAGGTCCTACGCCAATAAGCGCTGCTAGGGCCAAACCAGCTGTGGTAATCAACCACGGTTTAATGGCTTTATCACGAATGGCAAAAACGCCTTCTACGATCACCAAAAGTCCGATGGTCATGGCTGAATAATAGGTGATTTGCAAGTGATTGGAAAAGATCGAGAGCCCCATCATCCCAGCCACGATGCTAAACCCTAGCCATCGCTTTCCCCGATAAGCGAGTAAAATACCAGCAATCATCGGCGCGATGTAGGCAGCCGTTCGGACCTTGGCATTGTGTCCGGCGCCAAAGGAAACAATAAAGAACGTAGAAAATCCAAAGGCAATGGCACCGGCAAAAGCCAGCCAAGGGTTGACCTTTTGGCTGTAAAGCGTAAAGAAAAAGCCAATCATCAGGAGGGCAATGATGTAAATGTGGGAGGGTTTGCCGAGAACAGCACCCATGCTTTTGTGAACGTACGTTAATAAGTTATTCGGATATCTCAATCCCACTTGAATGGCTGGCATGCCGCTAAAAAGCGCATCGGTCCAAAGTAGAGGTTTTTTATTTTTCTCGTAAAAATCATCACCTTGCTTATTGATCATTTGCCCCTGAATCATATCATCCTGCTCTAAAACTTTGCCTTGAAAAACAGGGTAAAAGAAGGCGTAATTTATGGCCAGTAAAGCAATAACTGGAAGCACAACTCGAATTATAATTCTCTTTTGCATGGTAAAAAGTTTAGCTTAACAAAGTAACGTCTTTAAGATGACAATCAAAGGCTATACAAATGAAAAATAAAAGCATTTGACAAATATATGAGTACAAGTAAAAATTCAATGTTTTTTATGCGATTCTTTTTCAATCGAATCAATTGCCTTCATAAATTGATTTACACGCATTTCCCAAGTAAAAGATTGTTTGATTCTACTTCTTGCGCGTTTACCATCTTTAACGGCTTCGCTTTTTAAAACCTCAGCAAGGGCTTTTTCACACCTTTCTTCTATAACAAAACCAGTATTATCAATGATGAACGGTATCCCTGAAACATTTGATCCTATGGGGATGCATTCACACAACATAGCTTCAGAAAGCGCATTTGGAAACCCTTCAAACATTGACGTTTGAAGATAATATTGATGCGAAGAAAACGCTTTTATCAATTCGTCTCTTTCTAAAAAATCAACCAACACCAAATTTTCCGGTAAGGGATAATAGTGTTTTGGCAAGGATAAGCTCCCCACCAAAGTAAACGTATAATCAGGACACAATCGCGCTGCTTTTAGAATGATATCGACCCCTTTTCTTCTCACCATTACATCCGTAGAGAGATTGCCCGCAGCTGTAATACAACTTTTCGGCAATCGCTCAACCCCATCACAAGGTTTGTAAACACCTGAATCATAACCGTTGTATACGACGTATGGCTTTAAAGGGCCTTTGTAAAATGCTTGCACGCCTTGTTCGTGAGGTTCATTTGTATCGTAGTTGTACTTTTGATAAATCAAGCTTTCATGAACAAAAACAGCATTTACTGAAAGCCTAAAGTTCAGATTTGAAATTAAGCCCAGCAGTCGGCTTCGATAATTGCCATAATTTATACCCGGCAAACACGCTGCATCTGTACCTCCAACAATAACTACGGATGGAATTTTGTGCCATCGAGCAAACATCAACGGAATTAATCCGTGGTAACCAGCAAACCTCACAACAATCAAACTAAAATCACTCTTTTTCCAGACAAAAAGAGCTTGCCAAAAGTCTTTCCACAATGCTTTTAATACGCCTATTTTTTTTTTATATACGAATGCATTATGGCAAACTGTATAATTCGCCTCCAATAAACCAATGTCTCGTTGGGTAATCGCATTTAATTTTTGATAAGCATAAAGTACTTGTTGCATTCGTTCTAAATTGTTTTTCCCTTATGTTTTTATGGATGCTCTAGAGGACTTCGTCGTCATTTTTAGCTCTTTAAAGAAAACAATCCACTTCAATAAACTATCCCAGAACACTTTAAATGTTGGTAGACGTTGAAAACATTTCATTATCGGATTAAATTCATTGGTCTTTTAGTAAAGCCTTCGGTCATCAATGTTTTGTTAATGCCTGTATGATGCATCTACTTGGAATTAAATGCAGGGAGGATAGAGCCAAGTTACAAAGCAATACGTTTAAAGAACTTTTCTGGAATCCTTTTCCAAAGCGATCTCATCTCACTAAAATCAACTTCTTTCTTTCTGGTAAAAACCATCTTGATATAATCGTTTTCTTTTCTAAAAATCGAGTACTTCTGAAAGATGTCTAACATAAATCCATTATTTTCAAAATGGGTAATTAGTCGCCCCATAGATAGTTGAAGATCGATGACCTGAAGCTTATCCGGCTCATGTTTTTCAAGATAATCATTGTGCTCAGGACTTGGGATGTTAATAAAAACGACTGTGTTTTCCGTTGAAATTTTCCCAATGGTCTCGATGATATTTTGATGCTCCTCTTCTGGTATATGCTCGAGCACATCTGGTAAAACTATATAATCAAACTTTTTCGAATGGGTGAAGTCTGTCATATCACTTACAATGAACTCAACATTCTTGTATTTTTTAAATCGTTCATTTGCTATTCCAATAGATTTTGGACTGATATCTGCGCCTACAAAAGAACCATTGGGGATCTGTTTAAAAATCAACTCGGACAATGCACCAATACCACATCCAATTTCTAAAACATTGTGATTTTTTTTCAAACCAATTTTTTTCAAGTAAGAGGTAATGGTATAGTGACGTAAATTTTTTTCGTTTTTAACCTGATTTACTGTGTACTTATCGTAAAAATCTTTTACTTCATCTTTTGTTTTCATACGCGCAAACTTCTTTTGAAAAAAATGTGATTTACTGCAGGTAAATGCAGTTAGGCTTACTGGTTATTATAAAATGAGAACCTTTGCAAATATATACTTTACGCACATGTTACAAAATATAATTTGACCGACCAAAAGCAATCACACACCACTTATTATAAAAGGGCAAGAAAGAAAAAGATTTTAAAGGTTACTTGTAAAGCACCTATCTTTGTCAATGATTACATTGGTTCATCATTCTCATAATGCTCAAAAAAAGAATGTTTAACCAATATTATGTTTAGTATTACCTCAAAAAAAAGATTTTGAAAAAAGTATTGGTTACGGGCGCAGCGGGCTTTATCGGGTTTCACCTTTGCAAGAAGTTAATTGACGCACAATTTGAGGTTTTCGGCATTGACAATCTAAATGCTTATTATGACGTCAGGCTAAAGCTTGATCGACTTAGAGTGCTTGGGGTTAATGTGTCATCAGAAGATTTTATGAGGCAAGTGAAAGTCAAAAGCACCTATGCAAATTTTAATTTTTGGCAGCTGGACCTTGTTGAAGAACATCGACTCGGCACTCTTTTTTCGGAACAAAAATTTGATATTGTAGTAAATTTAGCAGCCCAAGCAGGTGTAAGGTATTCTATTGACAATCCAAAAGTATATGTTCAATCAAACATAGTGGGCTTTGTTAACCTGCTTGAAATGTGCAGACACCACCAGATTAAACATTTGGTTTACGCTTCTAGCTCATCGGTTTACGGTGACACTAACAATGTTCCTTTTAAAGAAAATGACCCTGTTGACCACCCAATCAGCCTTTATGCTGCTACAAAAAAGAGCAATGAATTAATGGCTCATGTATACAGTCACTTGTATGGGCTTAAGACTACTGGTTTGCGGTTCTTTACTGTTTATGGACCTTGGGGCAGACCTGATATGGCACCCTTTTTATTTGCCAAAGCAATTGTAGAAAATACGCCAATAAAGGTTTTCAACGAAGGCCAGTTAAAACGTGACTTCACATATATTGACGACATAATTGAAGGCGTTTACAGAGTGGTTAATGACAATAAAATGTCCAACGAATACAAAATATTCAATATCGGAAACAGTAAGCCTGAAAGTGTACTAGATTTTATTAAACATTTGGAAACCCATTTTGGTAAAAAAGCCAATAAAACAATGATGCCAATGCAACCTGGCGATGTTCATCAAACCTATGCCGATACCTCACAATTAAAAAAACACTTTGATTATAGTCCAGTTGTTTCCCTCAATGATGGTTTGAAAAAATTTGTATCGTGGTATAATTCATACTACAAGATAAAATAGTCATGGCATTTTTTAATAGATTAAACAACAAAAAATTCAAATTAAGGGTTATTGGCTTTACATTGCTCTTAATTGGCTTCCTGTATGGATTTAGTGTCCGTGTCTTTAAAATATTTCCATATTCACAACTTGAAAAAGTATATTATTACATCACGTACAATAAAAAATACGATCTTGATTCATTACATGTTTCTGTAGAAGACATATCTGAATTAATGCGAGTAACCGATTTAAAAAAGGTTGAACATTACAGACATGAATTAAAAGAGATCGTATTGAAAGGAAAACACATGGATGAGTTAAATGCTAACAACATCACGCAAGTTGATTCATTTTCGTATTTTTTAAGCGACGAACACCTTCTTTATGAATGTTCTCATGAAATGGAATTTAACATTCAATCCACGGCTCACCTTATTATTCCTCGTCGAGATTCGTTTGATTTTTTAATTTTTCACATGGGGCACAACGACTCTTTCTTAAATTACACTGATTTAATAGAACCAATAATAGATGCTGGCTTTGGAATGGCTCTATTGGACATGCCCTTAGAAGGCATTAACAATCAACCCGTCGTATTCCACAAGAGTTTTGGCGAATTCGTTTTAGACAATCACGATAAATTAGCTCTGCTGGAAAACGATTCATCGCCACATTATCTCAATGTATTCATTGAACCCGTTTTAAACATTTTAAACTTTGTGTCAGCAGAATTTAATATCGGCAAAATGGCCATGATGGGGCTTTCAGGTGGAGGATGGACGACTCAGCTGTCTGCAGCTATAGATAGTAGAATCACGCATTCTTTTAGTATTGCAGGGTCTGTGCCAATGTTTTTACGAATGCCGTTTCCTGAAAATTATGGTGATTACGAACAGGTTCACCCCGCTTTATTTCAGTATTTTGGTTATTTGGATTTATATGTGCTTGGCGCCCATAATCGTTTTCAAAAGCAATACTTCAACTATTATGACCCGTGTTGTTTTGGAGGTGATTTAACGTTGATATACGAGCCTATTATTAAAGATGTTCTCGGTGAAAGCGGATCTTTTATTGTGGAAATAGATTACAATAGCTTTAAGCATGACGTTTCTTCTGAAATTATCGAAGATGTTCTTTTTACACTGAATAAAACCAACTGATATCATGTGCGGATTTGCAGGATTTGTGTCAAGTAAAATGAGCGATGCTGAAGTCGTCATTCGCAAAATGAGCGACGCTGTTTACCACCGAGGGCCCGATAGTGAAGGCTCATTCGTAGAAGATGTTCATGACAAAACACTTGCTTTGGGGTTTCGTCGCTTATCTATTATTGACATTTCTGAAAATGGCAACCAACCGTTTATTATTGGTGATCACGTTATGGTTTTTAACGGAGAGGTATATAATCACCTTACCATCCGTAAAGAATTAGAAGCTTTAGGGCATGTTTTTAAAAGCGCAGCAGACAGTGAAGTGGTATTGCGTGCCTTTATCGAATGGGGAAAGCCTTGCGTAGACAAGTTTATTGGCATGTTTGCCTTTGCTATTTATGCCCGAAATGAAAAGAAATTGTTTTTATGTAGAGACCGTGTAGGTGTTAAACCTCTTTACTATCATCAAAAAAACGGTCATTTGATATTTGGATCTGAACTAAAATCTATTGCAGTACACCCCTATTTTCATAAATCCATTAATAATCAATCTGTCAATCTGTATTTTCAGTACAGATATATTCCAGCACCACATACAATTTTTAATGATACATTCAAACTAATACCAGGGCACTGGCTCACATATGACATTGAAAATGATGATATAACTATTCAGAAGTATTGGGATTATTTTGAGCATTTCACTGCCGATGAGAAAAATCATATTTCTGATAACGAATATATTAATCAAGGCAAAGCATTGCTTCGGTCTTCGTTTGAATACAGAATGGTCTCTGATGTCCCCGTGGGTGTTTTTTTAAGCGGGGGCTACGACAGCAGCTTGGTTGCAGGAATACTGGCTAAAGATTTAGGAAAAAACATAAGTACATTTACCGTTGGGTTTAAGGAAAAGCAATACGACGAATCTCAATATGCCAAGTCCGTAGCCAATTATTTAGGGACAAAACACACAGAATACCTCTGCTCTGTTAGAGAAGTTGTTGATGTTTTTAGCGATTTCCCCAAGGCGTTTGACGAACCCTTTGGAGATTACTCAGCTCTTCCAACCATGCTCTTGGCAAGAGAAGTACGCAAAGACGTAAAAGTTGCATTATCTGCAGATGGTGGAGATGAATTGTTTGCAGGGTATACAAGACACGAAAAATTCATTAAATACCAGCAACAATTTTCAAAAATACCTCCCTTTTTAAACCCCGTGTTGCATGCTTTTATAAAGCCATTTGACGACGGACATAAAGGAATGGAAAAATTAGCGCGAGTAAATAAACTTCTCAATGCTTTAAAAAACCCTAACCCAGTTAACCTATACAAAAATATAATTCAAGGGATGACCTTTGATGAAGCTCAAAATATACTTCGTCATCGTGTAGTCGACGCAAAAACTCATTTTAACGAAGCTGAATTTTTGAGCACGATTACCCACCCCTTAAATGCTGCTATTGCTGCAGATTACAAGACCTTCTTGGTAGATGATGTTCTTCAAAAGGTAGATAGAGCAACCATGTATTATCACCTCGAAGGGCGGGAACCCTTCCTAGATCATAGAATTGCCGAATGGGCAGCCAAGCTCCCTGTCCATTTAAAATACGGCAAACTAGGAGGCAAGCATATCCTTAAGCAAATTGCACATGACTTGATTCCTAAAGAACTTCTTGACAGGCCTAAGCTTGGATTTGGCATTCCAATTAACGAGTGGCTGGCAGACGAGTTATCCGACCTATTTAAACACTATACAACAAAAGAAAAGTTGGAATCAACAGGTTTGTTTAATGTTGAGAACGTTGAACAATTTGTAAAATGTCATATAAACGGACAAAACCAAGCCCCTCAAAGGGCGTTTGTTTTACTGTCTTTTATGATGTGGTGGGAAGAGTGGATGGGCTTTTAATTGTTTTTTGCAATAAATGCAACTATCTAATGCAAGCTCATTCATATTCGAGTAACTTTGATGCTTAATATTTAAACTAATAAATCCAACGATAATCAATGGGGGTCATCTTAAATCAGGGATCAAGAAACACCGTGATTTTATATATCGGTGTCGTCATTGGCGCTGTAAACACGCTCTTCCTATACCCCAATGTGCTTCCCGCTGAAGAATTTGGATTAGTCACCATGATAGTGACAATATCATTCCTTATGGCAACAATAGGTGCTTGCGGAACTACAGTATCTGTCATTAAATATTTTCCTTACTACAGAAATAACGAAACAGGTAACGATAAAGGCTTGATGTCTTTTATCTTTAAAATTATTGCGCTTTCTTCTCTTTTGATCACTCTCTTGTTTGTTTTTGCTAAACCTATCCTTCAGGCTCCTTTTGAAAATAGCGCATCTTTATTGATTGAATATTATTACTTGTTGATTCCTTTTTTCATTATTCACATTGTCTTAGAACTGTTTACAAGCTTAGCAAATGCTTTGTATAACACAACATTACAATTAGCCGTTAGAGAAATTCTACTTCGTGTAGGGCAGACTGTTTTAATCGCTTTTTACTTTTTCAGTCTTATAAACATTAAATGGTTTTTGATTTTTTACATGGCGATTTATGGTGTATCTGTTTTCATCATCATCAATCAACTTATACGTAAAAACAAGATTTCCATCATCAATAAAATCAAACTCACCTACGAAGAAAAAAAAGGGATCTTCAAATACGGGGGGTTTTCATTTCTATCCGCCTTTTCCAGAACACTCTCATTTCGAATAGATGCCTTAATGCTTAGTATGCTTGTTGCAGGTGATTTTTATCTCAACAAAGGACTGGAAGCAACAGCCATCTACGCCATTGCTCTTCATATGACTGCTGTTGTCGAAATGCCTTTTAGAGGAATTAACCAAATCATTAGTCCGGTTATTTCTAAGGCTTGGAAAGATAATAACCTCAAACAAATTAGTGACGTTTATACCAAGTCTACTGAGGTGATGATTGTTGTAAGTGGTTTGATGTTTATCCTAATCTGGGCCTCTATAGATGACGTATTGCAATTATTGCCCAGTCAGTACACCGCTGTAAAGTACACGTTCTTTTGGTTAGGTTTAGGTAAACTACTAAACGCTGCGTGTGGTTCTAACGAACAAATTCTCATCAATTCAAAAAAATTCAAAAAATTTACTTTGATATCTATTCTAAGCTTAATCATTACGGCAATAACCAATTTACTTCTTATTCCAATCTATCAAACCGAAGGAGCTGCTATTGCTACACTTTTTACTTATGTTATCGTTAATGGCTTTTTGATTTATGTAATTTTTTACAATTACAAGATGCAGCCATTTAAAAGACAAAATTTTATAGTTATTGCCGTTCTATTATTTTGCCTATACCTTGGCTCTTTTATCAATATTTCAAATATTTTTTTAGCCATACTAACTAAGTCTACATTAATTTCCGTAGTGTTTATCGTGATTGTTTACAAAGCAAAACTCTCACCCGAAATAAATAACCTTTTAGAAAAACTCTCAAAAAGAATATTTACATCCACTTAAAAATGTCCTTTCGCAGACGAAGGAACCTTAACTTGTTGTCAATATACTATGTGTTTTAACCTTCAAGTACTTAGGCTTTATTAATCATAAATGTTTCTTCAACTCACCCGAATTCGTTTAAATCGTGGAGTTATTCACCAACTAAATGACACCACGACCAAGAAGAAAATTACTTTTCTTCAATAGAATATGTTTATTTTTACACACAAAAGTCTATTGTCTATAAATTAGGGTTATTTATTTTTGAAAACTATAACACTTATTTTTTTATGTGCCATCATGGCCATTCTAGGTCACAACACTTTTGCTCAGTCTTTACCCGGCAGTGGAAATTGTGCTTCTAGTTTTGGCCCAAGCTATATTGAAATTCCCGGCTTCCCTGTTACCACATTTCCCATAAGCGTTACATTTTGGATAAAACGAAACAATTCAGGAGGTGTTCAAGCTATTTTTTCGAGCGATAATACTTTAGGTGGTTATCACGGTGTTTGGATTCAAACAAGATTTAAGGATATATTGGATATTTCATATGGGACTCCGGGCAACTGTTATACGCCAAACTGTAGACGAGGATGGGATGTGAATATGCCGCTGTCACAATATCCTGCCAACCAGTGGATGCATATTGCGGTAGTCATACTCTCTCTTCAAGATGCAAATATCTACTTTAATGGTGTGTTGCAACCAAAAGTCTCCACAGGATCAGGGAGCCAGTCATTAAACGTTGGCTCTAATCCTGTTGCGCGTATTGGAACTTACCAATATGGCGCAGGAGGAAGTCAGTTCAACACTTTGACGTCTGACTTAGACGAACTCAGC
>JAIUMB010000034.1 GCA_022565745.1 Cryomorphaceae bacterium
AGCATAAGATATATAAGCCACACTTTTCTTTGGTGTTACAACCAACCCATTGCTGGCCATCATAAGAAAGTCTGCTTCGTAAATTTCCCATGATTTCCTATCCTCATCAGACTGTTTCATATTGGCAGACACAAAATCCAATAATTTAACAACCTCTTCATTGAGGGCTTTAACTTCAATGTCTTTTAGCTGTCCTATTTCATTATAATACTTAATCTGATTGGCAAGGTTGTCCATGGTACTTGGCGACCATATTTCACATCTATTTAATGCCTTATAGCCATTATAGAATGATTTACATGCGCTCAACAGTTCCTTCGATATAAAGCTATAAAAATGAGAGAAGTCTTTTCCTTTGGTTAGCTCACTTAACCAAACGGCTATTTTAAAGCGAATGAGGGGCTCACTGGAAAAAAACAAAAACACCGGTAAATCTCTGGCTGCGTAGTAGAAATCATGTGGCACCGATGAAAGGCGCAACAATTCTTTAGAGGTGTGATTGAGATAATCTATAATGTGTTTTTCAGATCGAATATAGTTTGGACGGCGCACCAAAAAGTCAGTCTCTGATGGAAGAACCAATGCATCTAGTGAAACGCCAAAATGATGAGCCAATAACATATACTCTCTTGCCGTTAACGGTGAGTCGCAACGAATTTTTTTGTACGCTGTGCTTTGGGTAACCCCGGTTACATCAGCAATCTGAATGGCCAAGCGTTCTTCACCGAAATTTTTATTTCTTAAGACACTAAAAAACTTTGCTTGAATAGTACGTAATTTTTCATTTTCATTCATATCTAATCCCTTTGGAGTGCAATATACCAAACAAACCAATATTATACCATGCCCCACTCTGAAAGAATATCCGCATTGGATGTAAATGTTATTGGTGCATTTGTAATGGGGTGCAACATTGATAAGGCATAAGCATGTAAACAGAAATTCTTGTGTCTATTGGAACGTTTGGCTCCGTATTTTAAATCACCTTTTATTGGGTGACCAACAGCCGATAATTGCGCGCGAATTTGGTGGTGCCTTCCTGTAAATAGTTTTATTTCCAACATAGAATAGTGATTGAATTCTTTAATACACCGATAAGCCAGGTGCGCTTGTTTAGCATCCGAGTCTTTGGAGATAAACGATTTATTCAACTTACTGTCTTTCTTTAATTGATGCTTAAGCTCGCCTTCTTGAACCTCCATCTTTCCCTCAACCAAACAATGGTAAATCTTATCTATCTCTCTATCTCTAAACATTTTGGAAACTCGGGTCAAAGCCTTTGATGTTCTACACAGAACCACAACCCCAGATGTTGGTCTATCTAATCGATGTGGTAAACCCATAAAAACGTTACCTGGCTTGTTGTACTTCTTACCTATGTATTCTTTTGCCAACTTCAATACATCCACATCGCCGGTAGCATCGCCTTGCACCAATTCGCCAGCCAATTTATCAATCACCAACAAATGATTGTCTTCAAAGATGACGCGGTGTTTTAAATCAGTATTGTTCATCTTTATTGGGGAAGTTTACGAGTTTCACATCCTCAATATAATGAGATACCGCTTTAGTGATTTCATCGTATAAATTCAAATACCTTCTTAAAAACCTAGGTGAAAATTCGTGGGTCATTCCCAACATATCATGAAGCACCAACACTTGTCCGTCTACCCCTGAGCCAGCGCCGATACCAATTACTGGAATGGTTAATGCTTTGGCCACTTTCTCGGCCAATGCCGCGGGCACTTTTTCCAAAACCAAACTAAAACAACCTGCAGCTTCTAAAGCCTTTGCATCTTCAATCAACTTATCTGCTTCGGCCTCTTTTTTGGCTCTCACCGTATAGGTTCCAAACTTATAAATGCTTTGTGGGGTGAGCCCCAAGTGTCCCATAACCGGTATGCCGGCTGTCAATATGCGCTTTATCGAATCGATGACCTCAATACCCCCTTCTAACTTTACCCCATGGGCACCTGATTCTTTCATAATACGAATGGCCGAGTTAAGCGCCTGCTTTGAATCACCTTGATAAGAGCCAAAGGGTAAATCCACGATTATGAGCGCTCGCTCAGCCCCTCTTACCACACTGCTGGCGTGATAAATCATTTGATCTAGGGTAATGGGTAAGGTCGTCTCATGACCCGCCATGACATTTGAAGCAGAATCTCCAACCAAAATAACATCTACGCCAGCCGCATCTACCATGCGAGCCATTGTATAGTCATAGGCTGTGAGCATACTTATCTTAACCCCTTTTCGTTTGAGCTCTTGTACACTATGGGTGGTTATTCGTTTGCTGTTGGGAACAATTGATGACATACTTTTAGATTTATTTAAACGACAAAGCTATGGATTTTTATTCATCAAAAAGGCTTTGCGTTGTTTCTTTGCCACGCTAAAGATTTAAAACAACTAAAAATGTTGTCAACAAGCATTTAACGAACATACACTTAAATAAATATCAACCATTATGAAAAGAGTAACCATTGCAAAGGGCGACGGTATCGGTCCTGAGATTATGGATGCCGTTCTATCCATTCTTAAAGCTGCAGATGCACCTATTGCCTACGATGAAATCACCGTGGGAAAAGAAGCTTACGAAGCAGGCCACACCTCTGGAATCGCACCAGACGCTTGGGATGTAATCGCAAAAAACAAGATTTTCCTCAAAGCACCAATCACTACACCGCAAGGTGGTGGTTACAAAAGTCTAAATGTAACATTGAGAAAAACACTTGGGTTGTTTTCCAATGTACGCCCATGCCGTGGATATCACCCATTTGTTGAAACCCTTCATCCTTCTATGGATTTGGTCATCATTCGCGAAAACGAAGAAGACCTTTATGCGGGGATTGAACACCAGCAAACACCTGAGGTTACTCAGTGTCTTAAATTAATCTCTCGTCCTGGTTGTGAAAAAATCGTTCGCTATGCATTTGAATATGCGCGTGCCAATAACCGCAAACGCGTAACTTGTTTCTCCAAAGACAACATCATGAAACTTACCGATGGTATGTTTCACAAAATTTTTGATGAAATTGCCCCTGAATACCCAGATATTCAGAATGACCACTTCATTGTAGATATAGGTGCTGCTCGCATTGCCGATACACCTGAAAACTTCGATGTGGTCGTTATGCCTAATCTTTACGGAGATATTATTTCCGATATCACCGGTCAAATTTCTGGATCTGTTGGCTTAGCTGGATCTTCCAATATTGGAATGAATTACGCCATGTTTGAAGCCATTCACGGTTCAGCACCCGATATTGCTGGAAAAAACATTGCCAATCCTAGCGGCCTTCTTCAAGGGGCCTTGTTGATGCTCCAACACTTGGGTATGAGTGATATCGCAGAAACCATTCAGAATGCTTGGTTGACCACCATCGAAGAAGGCATTCACACCGCAGACATCTTTAACCCTCAGGTGAGTAAGCAAAAGGTAGGCACCAAGGAATTTGCCGAAGCTGTTGTCAACAATCTCGGCAATATGCCCAATCACTTTGCCGCAGCTAAGTTCCCCAAAAGCAGCGCCATCAGTGTACCTGAACCGGTTCGCCCCACACCCAAAAAGCGCGAACTTCTCGGTTCCGATATTTTTGTTTATTGGGAAGGTAAAAACCCCGATGAACTTGGCGATAAGTTGGCTGAAATAGCAACCAGCGAGCTGCCTCTTACCATGATTACCAACCGTGGAATCAAAGTATACCCCAATGGGTTTGATGAAACATTTTGTACCGACCACTGGCGTTGCCGCTTTATGAGCGAAACGCCGATAACTTACGATTTGATTCATAAAACCCTAGAAATTTGCCACAAGAACGGCATCGACATTATCAAAACTGAACACCTCTATCAGTTTGACGGAGTCAAGGGCTTTTCTATGGGTCAGGGACAATAAACAAACCAAAAGGGTCAGCTGTGCTGACCCTTTTTTATTTTTATCCGGTTTTGTATGGAGAGAAGGATGATATTCCGTTAACCTCTAAAGCAAACATCAGACTTTATAGACGGCCTACTTCAGTAATCAGACATATATTCCTGCATTTCTCTATTGTGAACATACTCTTTATAACATACCAGAAGAGAAATGAGCAATTCATAATCGGTCGCCGAAGCAATAAAATCTGGCCCCATTTGACAGAAAAATAAAAATGGCTTCAATTCCTCTTGAGTCATCCCTGTAACGCGCATCAAGATGTCTCGATTGTTGCCCTCTTCCAGTTTAGTTTGAAAACGATCGCGTTCTTTATAGGTTTCAAGTATTTTTAATTGCTTAATGCGCTTGCTAAACGCCTGATAAACGGCGTCAATAGGATTAGCTAAACCTGCAGGTGAAGGTAAACCGGGCTCTCGGATATCCTCGTCGTCAGGAACAGCAGGTTTTCTCAACTTCATGGCCTTAGGCTCATTGCTGGTTAACTTATACGAGAATATGCTGACCTCATCCAACAAAAACTCTTCTTTTTTGAGAACAATTCTTAATGGCGTTTCAAAGTCTTCATCGTTTACGCGATAATACAGATATTTATGTGACAACAATGAAAATACTAAGGTATCATTCACTTGGGCAGTCAACCTAAAACGTCCATTTACATTGGTGATGGTTCCTTTGGTTGTGTTCTTATTGACCACGTGTACTTCAGAAAGAGAAATGCCCTCTACGTTGACCACCACACCCCATACCGTGCCTTTCTGACCATAAAGAACCTGTGAAAACAACAATAAAATATACAACCACTTCATTAAAACGTCATCAAATTTAATGGATCATAAATAAAGGGATAAAGGTACATCACAATTAAAGCAATCGTCAAATGGGTATTATCAATAGCATTGGATACGGAAATATCATACCATAAACACACATCAAAGTAAAAATACAAAAATTAACGTTGAGATAATCATTTAGCCTCCTTAAAATTTATGTAACAAACATGCATCCATTACTTTTGCAAAAAGACTTTAAAACCATGAAAAAATATTTTACACTTTTTGTTTTGACTTTTATTGCCCTGTCAATAAACGCTCAAAACATTATCCACTATTGGCATTTCAATAATCTAAACGACAGTGTTGGCTCAGTGCCCGCAGATTATACCGTACTCAGCCAAGCTCCAGAGATCACCTATCCTGGTAGTGGCGCGGGTTATATGGATGACGTTAATGACGGCGATGATCTCAATCTACGTCAAGGCCAAGTTCCTGGAAATGGCTTGCGGGTGAGAAACCCTTCTGATTTAAGAGAATTAATCATTCCATTACCTACCAACGATCACGAAGACATCGTATTTAGCTATGCTGTAAAGAGAACCAACAACGGGGCACAAACCCAGCTTTTGTCTTTTTCAATTGACGGTGGAAACAACTGGTCTAATGCTGCGCCTTTTTTAGACAGCATTACCGTTGGGACCGATTACGCCGTAGAGAGTTTTGACTTTTCTTCCAATACCGACGTTAACGACAACCCAGACTTTGTGGTTCGCATTCAATTTTTTAATGGCGCTTCTAATACATCAGGAAACAACCGCTTTGACAACATCGTACTCGAGGGACAGTCTACCACCGCTCCTCCTCCGTCAGACGCGTTGATTCATTATTGGCACTTTAACACGCTCAGCGGAAGAGAAGATAACCCCATACCTGCCGACTACACTCTTGTTCCGAATGTAACGCCCGAAATAACCTATGTTGGCGTTGGTGATGGATATGTAGATGACTACAGTCCAGGATCATCACTTAATTTGCAATTAAACGAACCTCCCGGTGCTGCACTTAGAGTAAGAAACCCTTCGTTTAACCGCGCTCTGATCATTGACCTTCCTAGCAACGACTGCGAAGACATATACCTTATGTATGATGTTCACCGCTCAGGAAGCGGCATGTTGTTCAACAACATTGCTTACACCGTAGATGGTGTTAATTACGACACTACCGGATTAGCGGTTAGACAAGTGTCTATTTCTGAAAACTACCAAACATTTACTTTTGATTTTAGAGGGATTTCTACTGTAAACGACAATCCCAATTTCAAGGTTAGAATAACTTGGGATGGCAATACCAATCAGACCAACGGCAATAACCGTTACGATAATGTTGCTATGTTTGCAGAACAAACTACCCTTAGTAATCGGTCATTTTCACAGCAAGAATCTTTCTCGCCTAACGTTTACCCCAATCCAGCCAGCTCTGAGGTTTTCATTGAATGGAATGGCCAACAAACGAACGTCACTTATCGAGTGGTTGATATGCAAGGTCGCACTGTCTTGATTGATAACATCAATGGAAACCACAAAACTGCAATTGATGTATCTCAACTATCTAGAGGGCTTTACACCATTGTTTTTAATGACGGCAACCATCAGTCACACAAAAAAATTCTTCTCAGATAATCTGTATGTAAATTCCAAATAAAAAGAGCCACTCGACGAGTGGCTCTTTTTATTAGTTCTAAGTGAGAATCTTTATTCTTCCTCATTCATCATGTCTACATACTGCTCCATTTCTTCCAATTCCCAATCTTCCATACCATCAACTCTGGCTTGTGCGTCAATGATATACACACGGTAATCAATAGGACCTTCTGGTGGTCCTGACTCTAAATCACTGTCTTTGACAATAAACTCTACCACATCAACAGCGTGAATCATGCTAAACTCTCTTATAAAGCCATCAAAATTTATGGTATTCGGTAGAATATATGCCACCCCATTATCGATGAGGTAACCAATAACCAATGCATCGTTAAATACGCGTTGTGAAATTTCAGGCGCATTAAAGCCAGCGGTCCACTGATAATCGGGCTCCTGAAACTCACCAAATGGAGACCAATCCTGCGGCTGAACGGTGATGTCAAGGATGGTAAAACTTGCTGGTGCTCCTGGAGGCCCTTCTGGTCCTTCTCTACGGCAGCCCATGATACTTAGACCAACGGCTATAAATAGCAATGCTTTCTTCATGTTTTTTATTGTTTAGATGATTATGTAATTGCAAACAATGAATGTTCTTTGATAATCAATAAACATACCATTGACATTAAAGGAACTTATAACTTCGATGCAATTGTTTTGGCGAAGTATGAAGCGATTAAGTCTGCACCAGCGCGTTTGATGCTCAGTACAGATTCCATCATGGCAGCTTCCTCATCCAACCAACCCTTCATTCCGGCAGCCTTAATCATGGCGTATTCGCCGCTTACTTGATATGCGGATATGGGATGGGTAACTGTAGTGCGCAATCGACGAATGATATCGAGATACATCATGGCTGGTTTTACCATGATGATATCGGCACCTTCGTTAACATCCATCAATGCTTCACGCTCGGCTTCTCTTCCATTGGCCGGATCCATTTGGTAGGTCTTTTTATCGCCAAATCCCGGTGCCGAATCCAAGGCATCTCTAAAGGGACCATAACAACATGATGCATATTTTGCACTGTAAGCCATGATGCCCACGTTGTGAAAACGCTCAGCTTCCAACGACTCACGGATCATAGCAATGCGCCCGTCCATCATATCTGAAGGGGCTACAAACTGCGCACCGGCTCTGGCATGACTGGCAGCCATTTCACCTAATACTTCAGCTGTGGCATCATTGATGATTTCGCCGTTAACCACAATGCCGTCGTGACCATAAGAAGAATACGGATCAAGCGCCACATCGGTCATTACCAACATGTCTGGCGTGGCCTTACGAATAACGCGAATAGCACGTTGCATCAATCCTTCTTCGTTGAGTGCTTCTGTACCGGAATTATCTTTAAGTGCATCTGGCACTTTTACAAATAACAACACCGACTTAAGCCCCATCTGCCACAATTCTTTCACCTCGGTCTCGATGAGATCAAGTGTCATACGGAAATATCCCGGCATGGATGTAATTTCTTCTCGTTGATTACTCCCTTCAATGATAAATAAAGGCACAATAAAATCAGATGCATGTAAATGGGTTTCTCTCGCCATGTCTCTGATGGCCGCTGATTGACGCAAAATACGGTTTCTGGTATACGGAAATTCCATGATTAAGGGGTTTTATAAGGGGTTGTTGATCCAGTCGCGTGGTTTTAATGCTTCCAGTAACAAAGCCTCATTAGAACCACTTTCCGGGTGATGATCGTATTCCCAGCGGGCCAATGCCGGTAAACTCATTAAAATAGATTCTATGCGGCCATTGGTCTTTAATCCAAATAGCGTTCCTCGGTCGTGAATAAGATTAAACTCAACATATCTACCGCGTCGAATTTGTTGCCATTCGCGTTGATCATCTCCATAAACATCGTTTTTTCTACGCTGTACGATGGGTATGTATGCGGGTAAAAAAGCATCACCCATGGCCTTAGTGAAGTCCAGCCAAAAATAATCATCGTGATGCTCGTCGGCCTTGAGGTAATCGAAAAATACGCCGCCAACTCCGCGGTTTTCGTCGCGATGGGTGTTGAAAAAGTATTTGTCACACTCGCGCTTGTACAGCGGATAGTATTCTGGCCCAAAGGCGTCTGCTGCTTGCTTCAGCGTGCGGTGAAAGTGCACAACATCTTCTTTTTGGTAGTAATATGGCGTAAGGTCTGACCCTCCGCCAAACCAACGATCTACAGGGGTTCCACTATCGTCATAGAGTTCAAAAAAACGAAAATTGGCGTGAACAGTCGGCACGTGGGGGTTTACTGGGTGAATGACCAATGAAATGCCACATGCAAAGAAGTCTTCGTGCTTTACGCCCAATCGCTCTTGCATCATAGGTGGCAATTTGCCATGAACCACCGAGGTATTCACGCCACCTTTTTCAAACACGGAGTCCCCTCTGATGATACGGGTTTTACCTCCGCCACCTCCGGGTCTCTCCCAGGCGTCTTCTCTAAACTTCGCTCCACCACCTACCGACTCCAATTGTGCACAGATATCGTCTTGCAATTGGTGGATGTACTCGGTAAAGGACTCGCGTATGCTCATGAACGATAGTTTTTCACGGCATTGACAAATGCTTTGGCGTGATCAACGGGGATATTGGGCAAAATCCCGTGTCCGAGATTGGCAATATAGTGTTGTGGTCCAAAGCCATCAATCATGGCTTTGACTTCCTTTTCGATGACTGAGATGGGCGACAAAAGTTTGGAAGGGTCAAAATTCCCCTGAAGTACCGTGTCTTCACCTACAATGGCTCGTGCCTTATCTGGCGACAAAGTCCAGTCAACGCCAATGGCTGAAGCCCCAGCAGCCTTATAATCGTTTAGGGCATACCAGCACCCTTTGCCAAACAAAATGACGGGTGCTAATGGTTTAATGGCTTCCGCAATTTGTTTCATGTAAGGCATAGACCATACGTTGTAATCGGCCGGGCTCAACAATCCACCCCAAGAGTCAAACACCTGTATAACATCGCACCCTGCAGCGACTTTTGCTTTTAAATAGTCAATGGTGATATCGGTAATTTTTTGCAAAAGTGCTTTGGCTGTTTCTGGTTGTGAAAAACAAAAGCCTTTCGCTGTACTAAAGTCTTTTGAACCCTGACCTTCTACCATGTAGCACAAGATGGTCCAAGGTGACCCGGCAAACCCAATCAAAGGCACTCTATTGTCGAGAACTTGTTTGGTGTGCTTGATGGCTTTCATTACATAATCCAGTGCATCAGCAGCAGGTGGGGTGATCAATGCCTCGACATCGCTCATTTTTCGAATGGGATTAGGGATGACCGGCCCTTTACCTGGCACCATTTGCACTTCACAATTCATGGCTTGCGGAATAACCAAAATATCGGAAAACAGAATGGCTGTATCAACCCCTACTTGATCGATGGGCATGACCGTAATCTCGGTCGCCAACTCTGGATTCTGTACCCGTTCGAAGAAGGGGTACTTTTCTTTAAGCTTCATGAAGTCCGGCAAGTATCTTCCGGCTTGTCTCATCATCCACACGGGTGGACGTTCTACTTTTTCACCGCGCAATGTGCGCAAAAACAAGTCATTTTTTATCTCTGAGGTAGGCATCAAATTCTGGAATTAAAAGATCAATATCTGGTTTTGAGGGAACAAAAATACGCCTAAAGCCGTGATGTTTGAGTGCTTCTTCGGTGGTTGGCCCTATGGCGGCCACCGGCATGTCTCTAGGCGGTAACTGGCATACAAAAGCCTCTATAGATCGCGGACTTAAAACCACCCATGCATCAAAGTCTTTCCATGTAATACAGTGGTTTTCAGGAACGGTTTCGTACACAGGTATGTTGCGGTATTCGATGCCGCTTTCACGGAAAATGACTCCAGCCTCCGGTCGACTGTGTTTGGCACATAAATGAACCACGCCATGAGGCTTTTGAATGGTTACGCGCCTTGCCAAATCCGCCGCGCTAAATGCGGCTATTTTGGGTGTTATGCCCATTTTCACTAATCTTGTTCGCACGGCGGGGGCCGTACAAGCAATGTTTTGGATGGCTTTCATTTCATGGTAATGCAGCAATGCCGGTATGGCTTTGGCCGAGGTGATCATCCACCACATGTGATCCCATGGGGTTTCGTAGGCCGGTAATGTCAATGCTCTAGGGCGAAGTGCTGGGGCTTCATCCATCGACCACCCCAAGGTACGAGCCAGTTGTCGTTGTTTATCCGTTGCTTCTTTACTAAAAAGTACGCTATAAGTTTTCACGAATGTCCATCATTATGGCGTTTCCGCCCTTCTGCAATACTTCGTTGGCTGCCTCTCTGCCTAATTTTACAGGGTCTTCTCCACTTAAATGTCGCTCTATACCGACTGACTGTTTTCCGTCGAGTGAAAAGACCCCACCACGAAATTGAAAACCATCGGAATCTTTTATTGCCAAAGCCCCAATAGGTGCAGAGCAGCCACCCTCTAGGGTATTGAGAAAAGCCCGTTCTATCATACTGGTTTCCCAACTGCTCTGGTGATTGATGGCGCTTAGTGTCTCTATCAAATCAACGTTATCAGACTTACAAGCTATGCCCACTACCCCTTGCGCAGGTGCGGGAATCATCCAGTCCAACTCTAAGGCATCATCGGGTATCATATCCATTCTCAATAATCCTGCTTTGGCAAAAATGGCCCCGTGCCAATGGTTATCGTAGAGCTTCTGCATGCGCGTCTGCACATTACCGCGCAAATTAGTCAATTTATGTGTAGGATATTTATGGAGCCATTGGGCTCGACGACGTATGCTGCCGGTAGCAATTACCGCCGCTTCTAAAGACAAAAAATCTAAATTGTTCTTATAAACCAATAAGTCGCGGTGGTCTTCTCTTGGTAATACCGCAGCCATGGTAATACCATCGGGCGATACAGTGGGGTAATCTTTAAGAGAGTGTACGGCAATGTCAATGCCGTCTTGCAGAAGAATATCATCTAATACCTTTGTAAACAAGCCCGTGCCTCCCATCTGATGCAAAGGTGTTTTAAGGTCGAGGTCACCGCGACTTTTAACGGGTACAATTTCCGTTTGGAGACCTACGTTATTGAGGGCCGCAGCCACTGCTTCGGCTTGCCAAAGTGCAAGTTTACTATCGCGGGTTCCAATGCGAATAATCATGATGCGATAGACATCAAGCTTTCCATTTTGCCTCGACGAACACCGTCTTCAATACGGCGGAACAGCTCTGCTTCATAGCGCTTGATCATTCGTTCGATAAAAGCCTCTTGTTTGTTGTAATCAACCACCGGATTGACATTAAGCTCTGAAGATAGGCTTTCTCTCAATTGTTGCGTCATTTCGTTGATGATGGGCAAAAGTTCGCGCTTGCGGTACCAAATGAGAAAATCTTGAATATTTTCTGATACGAGGGATTCCACAATGGGGACCATCTCCAAACGCGCCTCTAAAGTGGCCTTGGTGATTTCTGAAAGGGCGTCTACATTAATCAGCTTAGCGATATTGCCCACTGCATGCTCGGTATTGGATGGCACGCCCAAGTCGATGATGACGCCTTTGAATGCCGGTGTGATGTGTGAGCACTTTATGATGGGCTCAGGAGCACCAGTGGCTAAAACAATGGCGTCGAAATTATCCAAAGAACAAGTAAACTCTGAAAAGGGCAGGGATGATACTCCATAGGTGTCTGCAAAATCGGCCAGCTTGTCCTCACTTCGATTAGATATCGTAATGGATTCTTGTGGGAAGTGTTTAAGCACATTTTCAAGTGCGACCCGTCCAATCTCACCGAGACCTACCAATAAAACTTTGGGGGAGGGATGAGCGGAAAAATGGTCGCGCAAATATCTCACCGTGGCATAGGATACTGACGATGCTCCGGTGCTAAAAGAGGTTTGGTTTTTAACCTGCTTACTGGTGTGAATGGCCGTGTTGAGCATGCGCTCGAACAATCCATTGGCCATTTTTAGGGACTTGGCCTGACGGAATGCGCGTCTGACCTGCATGATGATTTCAAAATCACCAGGAATCTGCGACTCCAACCCACAACTGACACGAAGAAGATGGTTCAATGCCTCCTCTCCGCGATGGTGAAAATGTGCATTCATCAACGTATCGGTGTCGCCATTAGTAAATGACAACCACACATTGACCAAAGGGTGAATATTTTCTGAGAAAAAGTAAATTTCCGTTCGGTTACAGGTAGAAATAACCATTACATCGGTCATTCCAACATCGCGAAGCGCATCGTAAAATGCTTCTTCTCGATCTGCCGTTATGCTGAATTGTTCGCGCACAGACACGTCAGCAGACTGGTAACTAACACCAATGACGTGAAAATGCTCGAGTTTATTGGGGTCTATTGACTTCATACTTTTAGAATGCTGGGCAAAACTACGATGTGTCAAAAACAAAAAATGCCGCTAAACGTATTTTTAATGTCGCTAAAATTTACCTTTGCAAAATAAACCTGCAAGCAAAAACCCTTTTAAACACTACTGTTTTGAAAGATTCTAAATAAGAGACCTGCTATGACGAGACCTACCACGATTGAAAAAAATAACGCCATCGGTAATGTTCTGACATTCGATGAAGAGGGACAGATAAAGATGAGCCTTTACGCCAAGCACGATGAAGCAGCAGAAATCATAAAGATCAACGCGCGAAAAATGGACGTACACTTCTTCTTTTGTCTTCACGATGAGGCCTTTTTTTCCTTTAGTCCTCAATACGCAAAGACTTTAGCACCGGGAAAAAGCTTTCTCATTTATGACCCCAGTCGAGATGTACCTATTGGTCTCAGTGGTGAGGGTGATTGTAAAGTCATTCACCTTCAAACAACCATAGATTATCTTCACGAACTCTTTGTATCAGACGCTCCGGAGATGGCGTTTTTATCAATGGAAAGTCGTGACAGAAAATACTATGAAGAACGCGATATACCCGCAAATTTATTTGCCCCACTTCAGCAACTTTACTCCACCCGACTTAGTGCCCAAGCTCAGCGACTTTTTCTCAAGGGTAAACTTTACGAAATACTGGCGTGTTATTTTAGTTTTGAAAACTCGGTTGACACCGAATCCTGCCCCTTTCTAAAGGATGAAGATTCGGTGAAACGCGTAAAAAAAGCCAAGGAAATATTGATTAATGCATACACCAATCCACCCTCTCTCAACGAGCTATCTCGAATGGTAGGACTCAATGAGCTCAAGCTAAAAACCGGATTTAAAGAGGTTTACGGCAATACTGTTTATGGTTTTGTGCTCGATTACAAACTAGAAACGGCACGAGCTATGTTGGAGAGCAGGCAACATAAGATCAACGAAATTGCCTTTCACATTGGCTATTCCAACCCCAGTCACTTTATCTCTGCCTTTAAGAAAAAATACGGCATCACACCCAAACAATACACCAAAGAAAACATATGAACCATACCGACGCCATTTTACTGATCAACTTAGGATCACCTGACTCAACCAGTGTCAAAGACGTGAAAAAATACCTAGACGAATTCCTGATGGATGAACGGGTTATTGACCTTTCTTTCTGGAAACGGAGCTTGCTTGTGAGGGGTATTATTCTCAATTTTCGCCCAAGAAAATCCGCAGCGGCTTACAAAAGCATTTGGTGGGATGAGGGTAGCCCATTGGTCGTACTCAACGAACGCTTACGCGATAAAGTAGCAGAAAAAAGCCCCATTCCCGTAGGATTGGCTATGCGCTACGGCAACCCATCCATCGGCGATGCCATTAAAGAGCTTTTAAAGGAAAACCCTGAATTAAAGAATCTTCACATCATACCGCTTTATCCGCAGTATGCCATGTCAACCTACGAAACGGTGGTGGAGAAAGTAAAGTCAGACGTAGAGGCGCATCAATTCGACTTAAACCTTAAGTGGGTGCCGCCATTTTACAACCACCAAGCGTATTTAGATTTACTCATCAAGAGTATTGAACCGGCCACTAAGGAACCCTTTGATAAAATCTTGTTCAGCTATCACGGCGTTCCGGAACGCCACATCTATCGTGGCGACATCACCGGCCAGCATTGTTTAAAGTGCGAGGACTGCTGCCATCAACCTTCCGAAGCGCACGACTGGTGTTATCGTCATCAGTGTTATGCAGTAACCAAAGCGGTAACCCAGGCTCTAAACATCCCGGCAGACAAAGTGGTACACACCTTTCAGTCGCGCTTGGGCAGAGACCCTTGGCTGCAGCCCTATACGGATAAAACACTCGAAAAGTTGGGTAAGGCCGGAACTGAAAAGCTCTTGGTGGTCTGTCCTGCATTCGTTACCGATTGCCTTGAAACCCTGGAAGAAATTGAAGAAGAAGGCAAAGAAATTTTTGAAGAAGCCGGTGGTGGTCACTTTCACTATATCCCCTGTTTGAACGATAGAGATGACTGGGCCGAATTGTTATCTGCCTGGGGCAACGACGTCAGCCAACTGGTTTCCACCGAAGCGGTGACCTTTCCCATTGATGTGCCGGTGACGAAGCGGAGGAAGAAATAGAGCAAAGAGCGGTGAAATGAGGACAGTTGAGTGATGCAATGAGAACTATTTTTTACTTTTATTTAATTAACGTTCTCAATAGACTGTCCAGTTTCTCTTCGGTCGTTTCTCCATGACCACTGTGGGAATGAATAATTTTACCGCTTTTATCAATGATGTAAAAAGTTGGAAATCCGTGAACGCTGTATGCTGTTCTAATGCTATCGTCAACAAAAACTGCCGGATAGTTCATTTCGTTTATATCTATAAATGCTTCTAACTTCTCTCTTTTCTTTTCTAGATCGTCAACGGGGTTTAATCCTAGGATAACTAAGTCCTCTTCTGCATAGGCTGATCTTATATTATTAAGAGACGAGATTGCACTTATGCATGGGAAACAGTCTTTATACCAAAAATCAATTAGTACGTATTTACCTCTATGTTCAGTCAAACTTACGGAATCGTTTGATTGAAAGTCTAAACCTATAAAGTCAGGAGCATACAGACCATTGGCTAATGGTTCCCGTTCTTTTGGGTCTGGCGCTTCGTATTCTTCGATGTCGTAAGTGTCTTTTAAAGCTTCGAATGCTCTTTTTAAATCATCGTCCGTTATTGTGTTGTATTTTTCATTGGAAAAATGCCACTCATTGTATTGGGTTTCATTTTGGAATTTAATAGAAAAAATGATGTTCTTAATATTCTCGTTTTCATCAAAGAAAAATATCAATTTTTGCTGTTCAATGGGTAAGTCGTCTTGAAAACTAATTTTTATAGCGTTTCTCTTATTCTCACGAAATATTGTATCGGTCAAGGTTACAGTGTTTGTAGTGTCCTCTAAAAACTTTGATATCCGAAATTTAAAAAATAAAGACTGTAAGACATCGCTTACCGTATTCCCCTTAACGGCCCAGGCTTGTCCTTCATGAGGAAAGTATTTCACAATTTTATTTTCTTTATGGTTGATGATATAGATATGTTCTAAATCGTAGTATCTGTCAACGCTATCATTCTTTATCCAAAAACTACCCCCGAAAATTGTATCAGATTCATGTCTTATGAGCTGACAATTGGTGAAAAAATCAATCGTGTCATCGTCCGAACTGTAATATTTCATTTTATAGTTTACGTCATACGTCCATGACGTTCTTTGTTCAACTTGTTTTTCAAAGTTTTCTATAATGCTCTCAATGGATTTATCATTTTTACAGCTCATAATTACAGCTGCGAAAGAAAGAAGAAAAAACAATTGTTTCATTTGCGTAATTTGTGGTCAAGGTTTATTTCTTGCATATTGCGAACAAATTTATAAATGAAAAGTGAATATAAATTCATCCAAATATTCAAGGGGCATTACAACTATGTAAACGAGAGCCTACAAAGGTAAAATAAACCGCTTTTGAACGACCACTCTTAACTTCCAATGTGGAAAGCGGCGTAAGAATATCATTGGCTGGTAGTAAGTCCATAGATGCTAAGTGTCCTTTAGCCCAAAACTTTCCGTATTCAGAAAACAAATCGTAGTTTACTTCAACCGTAAGTCTGCCTTTTCCGTACAACCGTGTTTTTGCTTCCATAATGAGCAACTTTTTTTCATCTTCAATTAAGTCTGGTATATTGGTTACATTATAAATAATGCCCTCAAAATCACTAAACACCACTTTTCCAGTCTCTTCTTTTCCATCAGCAAGTTCCTCATACACTATGTTTCCATCTATAAATGTCGCCTGCTCAACAAAGATGGGAACCGACCAATCGAGAAGTTTATCTACAAGGATAGGCACAAATCGATCTTCGGGCATTATATAGTTTTTATCACGATGCGCAATCAGCCCAAAACCATAAATAGCGACCATTTCAATCATTAATGAGTCGTTGTTGGCAAAATTTG
>JAIUMB010000035.1 GCA_022565745.1 Cryomorphaceae bacterium
CCAAACATTAACCCTAAAATTGACCCCTTTACAACCCCTAAAGAAAAAAGCCTCTGTAATCACGTGAATTACAAAGGCTTGTTTTTGTGGTAGTGCCCGAGACGGGACTTGAACCCGTACGACCGTAATGGTCAAGGGATTTTAAGTCCCTCGTGTCTACCAATTCCACCACCCGGGCCAATTGGGCGGCAAATATACAGTCAGCAAAACCATTTCCACAAGACAAATGATAAATTTGCAAAATTGATTCTCTATTTCGTAGCTTTGGTTAAAATTTAAACCGCAACATTTATGGCAATTCAAGCGCCTTTTAACCTGAATCAGTGGATAGAAGATAACCGACATCTTCTTAAGCCACCGGTGGGAAATAAAAATTTGTACCCAGCAGGGGAGGATTATATCGTGATGATTGTGGGCGGACCAAACGCTAGAAAAGACTATCACTACAATGAAACCGAGGAATTGTTTTATCAATTAGAAGGCAATATTACCGTGAGAATACAAGAAGATGGTAAGCCGCGCGACGTCAATCTCGGCCCCGGTGATATGTTTCTTTTGCCGCCCAATGTGCCACATTCACCCATGCGTTCAGAAGGTTCCGTTGGTTTGGTGGTTGAGCGCGTAAGAAAGGGCAAAGGCATGAAAGACGGTTTGATGTGGTTTTGCGACAATTGCAATCATAAATTGCACGAGACGTATTTTGAACTCAGCAATATTGAAAATGACTTTTTACCGAGGTTTAAGGCTTTTTATTCCGATGAAAGTTTGCGGACTTGCGATAAGTGTGGTACAGTGATGGAAACGGATAAACGTTTCGTCTAGTGAGTGGCTGACTATAAAGTCCGATAGCTGCGTTATGCTCAGTCCAAAATTTAGTCATTTACTCATGTAAACTCCTTAATTTTTGACTTTCGCAAGCCTTGCTCTCGAACTTTCTAGCCTAGCCACTATGCTTTATGAACAGTCGCTAGTGAGTGGCTGACTATAAAGTCCGATAGCTGCGTTACGCTCAATTGTCTACAATCCCAACCAATTAAACGAACATTACAGCCTGGGCACTGTAATTAAAATGACCTTTAATGATTCATTTTTATGTTTTACATCATTCTAATTTTACTGCTCAACGCTTTTCAATCAACGCAACCAATACATATGGACAACAACAATTCAAATAGAGATACCGCCATTTTTGCTTCCGGATGCTTTTGGGGTACCGAATATTATATGAAACGTGCCGATGGCGTAATTTCCACGCAGGTTGGCTATATCGGGGGGCACGTGGCCAACCCAAGCTATCGCCAAGTTTGTACGGGTACAACCGGCCATGCCGAAGCGGTACGGGTTATTTTTGACCCTAACAAAACCGACTACGAAACGCTTTGCCGACTGTTTTTTGAAACCCACGACCCCACGCAACTCAACCGTCAAGGACCTGACGTGGGTACCCAATATCGATCGGCTGTTTTTGTGAAAAATGAAGAACAGAGAAAAATAACCGAGGCTTTGGTGCGTAAACTCATTGATCAAGGACTGCAAGTAGTCACTGAAGTCAATGAGCTATCTGAGTTTTATGTAGCCGAAGACTATCATCAAGACTATTACGACAACAAAGGAGGTATGCCTTATTGTCACTCTTATACCAAGCGATTCAATGATTAGACACCTATATTTTTGTGCTTTTTTAGCTTTGTTGCCACTGTTTGGTTTTGGACAAACCTTTGGTATCGTTATTCACGGAGGAGCTGGAAATGGCATAAACCCTGAACAACTAAAAGGGGAGAAGGCTGAAGCCTACGATACCGCACTTAACAACGCCATTCGCTTTGGGTACAGTTTGCTGGAAGACGGCATGGATGCTGTTTCCGTTGTTGAGGCCGTAATTGTGGAGCTGGAAAACAATCCGCTTTTTAATGCTGGTCTTGGCGCAGTGGCCAATGCCAACAACGAAGTGTTCCACGACGCATCCATTATGCGTGGTTCCGACCTCAATGCCGGTGCTGTTGCCAATGTATTCGGTCCAAAGAACCCCATACAAGCAGCAATTGCAGTGATGGATAAAAGCAAACATGTTTTACTGTCCGGCAGAGGTGCCGAAGCTTTTTCTGCTTCCCAAAATGTAAGGATGCTTTCTGAGGCCGATAAAACGAATTATATTCAAGCCGCACCCCAGCCAAAGGTGAGTAAGAAGGGTACGGTAGGCTGTGTGGTATTAGACATGTATGGCGATTTAGCTGCCGGAACATCTACCGGCGGCACGGCTAAAAAACTTCCCGGTCGTGTGGGGGATAGCCCCATTATAGGGGCTGGTACTTGGGCCGACAATCGCAGTTGTGCAGTAAGTGCTACCGGAGATGGTGAGTATTTTATTCGTACAGGTGCAGCTCAGTACGTGGGCAGTAGTATGCGTATGCTGGAGCTTGATTTACAGACGGCCATCGAATCGTCCATTGTGGAAATTGATGAGCTTGGTGGTGAAGGTGGCTTGATAGGCATCGATAAGCACGGTAACATTGGTTGGCACTTCAACACCAAAGGGATGTTTCGCGCGGCCCATACTTCGGAAATGCCCAAGCCATTGGTTGAAATGTTCAGTAAATAAAGGAGATAAACCCGCGTATCACCCTATATTTGCGGCAAATTCCCGTTATGAATATCCATCAAGTGTCTTTTGTTAAAAGCAGCACCAATTTGTCCCAGTGTCCGGAGGCCAACAAACCAGAATTTGCCTTTATCGGTCGTTCTAATGTGGGGAAAAGCTCGCTGATTAACATGATTTGTCAGCGAAATAAATTGGCCAAAACATCTACCAGACCGGGAAAAACACAATTGATCAATCACTTTATGGTCGACGATACTTGGTATCTGGTCGATTTACCGGGATATGGCTATGCAAAGGTTAGTAAAGACAAGCGTCGAACATTTAAGGGGATGATGCTAAACTATCTAGAAGGGCGAAGTACCTTGGTCAACACCTTCGTATTGGTCGATAGCCGTCATGAGCCTCAAACCGTAGATTTGGAGTTCATACGTTGGATGGGAGAGCGCGCCATTCCTTTTGCCATTGTCTTTACCAAAGCCGATAAACTGGGAAGAAACCAGGTGCAGTCTAACATTGCTAAATATAGAAAAACCCTCCTTAAGGAATGGGAGGAACTGCCCCCCATTTTCATAACCTCTGCTACGGAAAAAGAAGGTCGAGAGCCCATTCTCGATTACATTGCTGCGGTCTTAGAGCAAACAGAGCAAGAATTCTAGAAGAGTCCCTTTACAGTTCCACTTTCATCAATGTCGATGTTGTTTGCTGCCGGTGTTGCCGGAAGTCCGGGCATACGCAGTATTTCACCGGTAATGGGCACCACAAAACCTGCGCCGGCTGCAATTTCAATATCGCGTATGTTGAGTGTGAAGTCAGTGGCACGGCCCAATTGCTTGGGGTCGTCTGAGAAGCTGTATTGGGTTTTGGCGATACACACCGGCAGGTGGTTGAGGTTAAGTGCATCAATCTGGCGCAGGGCTTTTAACGCGTCATTGCCGTAGGTAACCGCTTTTGCCCCGTATATTTTTTTGGCGATGGTTTCAATTTTTTCTGTAATGGCGGCATCGCGTTGGTACATCGGCGAAAAAGAAGCAGGGGCATTGTCACAGGCATCTACTACGGCCTTGGCCAAATCTTTTGCTCCATGACCGCCTTCTCCCCATACATTGGCTATGATGGCGGTTACGCCAAGGCGCCGACAATGTTCAATAATGGCATGATGTTCTTCCGCACTGTCGTGCGTAAACGCATTGATGGCCACCACCGGATTGTAGCCAAATTGTTGGATGTTTTCTATGTGCTTGTCTAAGTTTGCAAAGCCTTTTTCCAAATGATCCAGATGAGGTGTATTCAAGTCACTCAAGGCCATGCCGCCGTGGTATTTGAGGGCTCGTACGGTTGCCAATAAGACGACCGCTGAAGGCGTAAGTCCGGCTTCCACACACTTGATGTCGAGAAATTTCTCAGCCCCTAAATCAGCGCCAAATCCGGCTTCGGTAACGACGTAGTCGGCAAGTGATAATCCCATCTTGGTGGCCAATACCGAATTGGTGCCTTGGGCGATATTGGCAAAAGGACCACCGTGAAGAATGGCGGGCGTACCTTCGAGTGTTTGAACCAAATTGGGCTTAATGGCGTCTTTTAACAGGGTAGCCATTGCTCCTTCGGCATTGAGCTGGCGGGCATAAACGGGTTTTTTGTCGTAGGTGTAGCCGATGAATATATTACCCAGTCTTCGTTTTAAATCGCTTAAGTCGTTTGACAAACAAAGAATAGCCATCACCTCAGAAGCTGCGGTTATATCAAATCCGGTTTGTCGCATCATGCCGTTGGCTGTGCCGCCCATGCCCACAATAATTTGTCGCAAAGCACGGTCATTCATGTCCATCACCCGCTTCCAAACAACCGTTCTCGGGTCTATGCCTAAGTTGTTTTTTTTGCTTTGAATGTTGTTGTCAATCAATGCGCTGAGCAAGTTATTGGCCTTTTCAATGGCCGAGAAATCACCCGTAAAGTGCAAATTGATGTCTTCCATCGGAATAACCTGCGAATAACCACCACCGGCCGCGCCACCTTTCATGCCAAAAACGGGGCCTAAGGAGGGTTCACGCAATACGGCAACGGTTTTTTTATCGATTTTTGACAATCCTTGAGCCAAGCCAATAGACATGGTGGTTTTGCCTTCACCGGCCGGGGTGGGCGAAATGGCTGTTACCAGTATTAAGTGGCTTTTGTTAATGCGTTTGTGGTCGATTAAATCCAACGGAAGCTTGGCTTTATCGTGTCCGTAGGGAATGATTTTGTCTGTCGATATATTGAGCTTGGCTGCTATCTGTTGAATGTTTTGCGGGGTAACCGATCTGGCAATGTCTATGTCGTTCATTTTAATTGGATGCTGTTGTTAATGATGATAAGGTAATGTGAGGCTTAGAAGTCGGTGTACATATTTCCAAAGGGAATGTTTAATCCAAAGAAAAATGCATTCGCAGGGTAAGGGGTGTAATCGTCGCCAAGATCTACGTTGGTTTCTCTTCTGATGGTCATACCGGCTTCCAAGCGCATACCCGTAGCGGCATTGACGATGTAACCGGCTCTAAACTGCAACATGTGGAGGGTGAAGGCTCCATTTTGACCGATAAAGTAACCAAGTGGATCTGTCTGCAAAAATGGATTATCTTCTCCGCGACTATAACTCCTCAATGGATCAGCACCATTGTTTGGACCGCCAAGGTCAAGACTTCTGGGTCCGGTTGAATAGAGCAGGTTGAATACCCAGCCTTTTCTCTGATAATTGAAGTGGAGCAGTGTTTCTCGAAAACTGGCACCCCAAGGGTGGGCGAGGGGAAGTCCGTGATGGGTGTAAGATGTAGGTGTTCCTCTGTGCGAATACATAAACGGTCTGGCAGCATTGTGTTCTACGAGCAAATAAAGTCCGTCTATACCAAAAGCTTTGGGATATTTCACCCCAAATTGCCAAGCGAAAAAGTTCAACCAATGGCCGTCTCCAAATTGTCGAAAGGCATCCAGTTGGAAGTCGTCTACAGCCAGCTGGGAGTAGACCTTTAAGCCTTTAAACAAGCGGTAAGATGATCCGGCGCCAATGAGCACATTCCCTCCGGCATAACCGCGCATACCTTCCAATGGCCGATACATGATGATGGGATTGAGAAAATTAAGGTCAAACCCGTTGCCTTGTCCGGCTTCATCCGACCAAATAATGGTTTCAAAGAGGTTGACATTCCAGCGCTTGGTTACGTTCCAGCTCAGGTAGTGCATGGAGGTATACTTCATGGGGTAAACCCCGTCAGATCCTCGAAAAACAGGGTCCACATTGTTCATCAACGCGTAGATGTTGACGTACTTTACTTTCCAAAACGTGGTTTCTATTCTGAAAAAACCATAAGGCATTGCATGATCACTCAAGAGCAGGGAACGATATCCTTCCCCAAAAAAGTGATTGCCATGCCCCAGGCTAAAATTGAAGAATTTACTTGGGGTGTAACTTATTTCACCGGTTGCCATTCGGAAGTCGTGACCAAAATCTCTAAAGTCTTTACCGGGCGCAATGCCCAATACCTGATGAGGGCGATCGCGTGGTGCGTGCTGCGCAAAGGCATTATAGTTGTGTAAAAACACGGCCCTTTGATATGCGGGAAACTGTCCTTGCCCCTCAATTAAAGTGGATTGAAACGACACATTTTTCCCTATACGCCCTTTGACCTGTGCACCTCTAATGTTTAAAAAGGTATTCTGCCATGCTGAAGCTCTATCTTGTCCGAGCTGTACATTTAGAATGGGATTGGCGCTAAAGCTATAATCAGGGCCAACGACGCTTATGAAATCTTGATAAAATGCTTTTCTGTGAAAATAATTGGTATTGTTGGTATCGGCAAATCGATTTAACCGCGGTGATCGATATTCTTCAACGTCGCGAGCACGATAGGGGAGGATAGAACTGTGAAAGTTGTCTTCTTCCATCATTTTTTCTTCCATAAGCACACGATCGTCCCAAAACATGGGCAGGTAGTCGTATTGCGTACCAAAATGAGGATTGGCGGGTAAAGGGATGGTATCTGAATTCTCTTGAGCCCAAAGCATACAAGGAATGAGAATAAAAACAGGTAAAATTTTAACCATCGCCATTTAATTTGCTGCAAATATAATTGCCGATTGTTTTTTTAAGTCACATTGTCAAAAGGTTATTTTTTAAAATTTCAAATTTGTTTAATGAAAAAAATGTACATTTGCAAACACTACTACCGCTACTCCTCACTCAATGTTCATGAATATGTTGAAATTATTACTTGAAAGGTATTCCAGCCGTTTTCTCTCGAGATGGGTTGTTTTATTGATTGATACATTTATCGTTACCGTTTTATTTCACTTCGCTGTAATCGTCAGGTTCAATTTTAATTTTGATGAAATAGACATTCACTGGCTGTACGAAAGAAATCTATGGGTAACTTCGGTGTGTTTTCTTTCCTTCTTCATCACTGGTTCATACAGGGGAATCATCAGACAAACCGGTTTAAGAGATGCGTATTTAATCGTCAAAGCGTCCAGCATCAGTTTCATTTTTTTGGTGCTAATGAGCCTTCTCGGAAGCTTTGAACCCACATTTGAATTTTTTGCCATACCGAGATCGGTACTGTTGATTCACTATTTGCTGACTATGGTGGCTATGGTAGCGCTGCGCTTTTTTGTGAAAAGCACATATGTATTGGCCTTAAAACAGCACAGCGGAAATCGAAGAACAAGGGTTGTTATTTTTGGTTCGGGTGCAGCCGGTGAAATTACTCGTCAGAGTTTGCAAAGAGAGTTGACAACCTTGTACGATGTGGTGGCATTTATTGATGATAACCCTTCAAAGCAAGGAAAAATACAAGATGGTGTTCCGGTTTTAAGTCGAGAAAAAGCATTAGACAAAGCCTTTATTGAAGAAAAGCGCATCCATCAGTTGATCATTGCGGTTCAAAATCTTCCAGCAGAACACCGCCGAGTACTTATTGAACGAGGAATGGATTTAAACATCAAGGTTAAGGTTGTTCCTCCGGTAAGTAATTGGATTCAAGGACAGTTGACCATTAATCAGATCAAGGAAGTTCGCATTGAAGACTTGTTAGAACGTGAAGCCATCAAGCTGAACAGCGCAAATGTTAGTCGTGAAATGCAAGATAAATTGGTGCTGATTACGGGGGCTGCCGGTAGCATTGGGTCTGAGATTTTGCGTCAAGTATTGCATTACAGTCCCAAAGAGGTCATTGCCATTGATCAAGCCGAGAGTGCGCTTTATGAGTTGGAAATGGAGCTTTTGCATCATCGACCCAACCATCATTTGAAAACGCGTTTTGTTGTTGCAGACATTACCCGTAAAGACAGAATGGAAAAGCTGTTTGCTAAGTACCGACCAGATACCGTTTTTCACGCAGCTGCTTATAAGCATGTGCCTTTAATGGAAGCGCACCCTTATGAGGCGGTTAAGGTAAATATACTAGGCACAAAACTCATTGCTGACTTGTCTTCGCATTATGGCGTTAAAAAGTTTGTGATGATCAGCACCGATAAGGCGGTAAATCCTACCAATGTGATGGGTGCCAGTAAGCGCATTGCTGAAATGTATGTTCAGAGCTTGGGACGAGAGGGCTTAACCCAATTTATTACCACTCGCTTCGGAAATGTATTGGGAAGCAATGGCTCTGTCATTCCTCTGTTTAGAAAGCAAATCGAACAAGGAGGGCCAATCACCATTACGCACCCCGATATCACTCGTTATTTTATGACCATTCCGGAAGCGTGTAACCTTGTGTTAGAAGCAGGTGCTATGGGTAAAGGGGGAGAGATATATGTTTTTGACATGGGTGAAAGTGTCAAAATTGTAGACTTAGCGAAGAATATGATTCGTCTCAGTGGTCTTCATTTAGGCCGAGATATTGAAATAAAATACACCGGACTTCGACCAGGTGAAAAGTTATATGAGGAGCTTTTAGCCAATACAGAGAGTACGATCAAAACCCACCACGAAAAAATCATGATTGCCGATGTTCGTGAAGTGGATGCCGAGCAGCTGTTCTATATGATTAATGCTCTAAAAGATTCACTGAAAAGAGACGATTCGGAAGAAATTGTGCGCTTGATGAAAAAAGTGGTCATCGAATATAAAAGCAACAACTCTGTATTTACAAAACTCGATAACAACGGATAAATAACGTTGTCCTTTTCAGTTTTCAATAAATGTCCATGCGCAAAGCACCCAGCAAACGTTCCGCTGCTCTAAATGGATCTAAGTTTAGGTTTGATACTTCTTCTTTTGTGTTTTGAAGTTGCTTTTGTAACTCAGGATGGTGCTGAAGCTTGTACAACATCTGTTCTTGAAGGTGTTTATTGAACCAATAATGGGCTTGATCAACTCTTTTCTTCGTCCAGTATCCGTTATTTTGACAGTGTTCTTTGTAGAGGTAAAGCCACTTTAGAACGTCATTCATTCCCTTTTTTTCCAACGAAGAGGTCGTGCCTACTTTAGGAATCCATTCGCCTTCATGCGGTGGCATTAAGTGAAGGGCTCGTCTATACTCTTGAGCCGCATTCTTAGCGTTCTGTACATTGTTGCCATCTGCTTTGGTAATGGCAATGGCATCAGCCGTTTCCATAATACCACGCTTAATGCCTTGTAGTTCGTCGCCGGCACCGGCCAACATCAATAACAGGAAAAAGTCGGTGAGTTGCATGGCTTCAATTTCCGACTGACCCACGCCCACTGTTTCTATGATGACAAAATCAAAACCGGCGGCCTCACACAGGAGCATGCTTTCGCGTGTTCTTTGTGCCACCCCGCCTAAGTGTTGCCCCGACGCTGTTGGACGAACATAAGCCATAGGGTGCTTGCTCAATTCGTTCATTCGTGTTTTATCGCCGAGTATGCTCCCGCCGCTTTTTGCACTACTGGGGTCAATGGAGAGCACCGCTACTTTGTGATTCTTTTCAATAGCGGCTAATCCAAACTGTTCGATAAAGGTGCTTTTGCCCACTCCGGGTACGCCGGTAATACCAATGCGGTAGGATTGACCGGTATGTGGAAACAGGATAGACAACAGTTCATTCTTCTTCTCTGAGTCGGCAATGCGTTTACTCTCAATCAACGTAATGCCTCGAGACAAGGCCACAATATCGCCTTTTAGTATGGATGATGCCAATTGATCAACATCCATGTCTTTGCGCTTGGGATTCCAGCTTTCTTTAGAAAATTTGGGGTTTAGCATGGAACGGGTGTTGTTTGTCAATCCACCATTAATAGATTAATCGTTCGCGTTGGTATTGCTTTTTTGTTTTTCCTCTTGCTCAAAGGCCCTGATCTGTCTGATGATGGCGTCTACTTCATAACGATCGTAAGGGTCGGCTATCTTGTCTTTAGCTTCTTGCATGACTTGAACGGCTTCGTCAAATTGCTTCAATTTCAAATGCGCATCAGCGAGGTATTGTCGTTTGGTAAATCGATCGCGCAGTGAAATGGATTTTCTCATCAGCCTGATCCCTTCATTTAGGGCATCTTCTTCGAGAAAATTTTCAATGATAAATCGAGCTTCTAAGGCCAACACCGTTTCTTCGCTACTGCTTTCACTTGCCATTTTTTCAACGTGTTTGGCAAACGAATCCCAATCACCGATACGCAAATAATAGGTGCGATACATTTCGTGAATCATCTCGCGTTGTTCCTCGCTGTTGAGATTACTAAATCTAAAGAGCTCTAATTCTGCTTTGTTGAGCAGGTTGATGTCTTTTCTTCTAACAGCAACCGACATGGTGTGATTAAAGCTGTTGTCGAAGAACTTTTTAGCGTTGAAATGATCGTTTACTCTAAGGTTTTCGAAATTGTCGACCACCCACTGAAACACATCTTCACCAGGCGCTGCTCCAAACGTGACAATGAGTTTGAGGTTCTCTTCACTGCTCCACAACGACTGATCTTTTTCCGCAATAAATTCATTAAATAAGGGGCGGGCACCTTCTTGACCTTCGTTGATGAGCTCTAAGTTAATCAGTTCGCGCCAACCACGAGGCGAAAGACCTCCTTCAATGTAGGCCCGACGAAGTCTAGGATACTCTCTATAAACGGTTAGCGATCGTTTTCCGCTGTCAATGATGGTTGATATTTCTTGATAACCTTCCAATCTGCTGATAACCCGTTCTCCCGGGGTCATGAAGAACATCATCGGAAATGCGCTAACGTCGTACCTATCGGTCCAAACTTCACCAAAATCTGAGTCCCCCTGAATGTATACAGGAATAAAATCATTCATTATAAAACTGGCCAGTTCTCTATCGCGAAAGGTGTTGGTGCGCATAAACGTGCACACTTCACTCCAAGGTGAGCAAATGTTGATAAAGAGTAAACGGCTGTTTTTTTTACTCATTTCTAGCACGTCTTCCCATGCTTCAATGGTATTGACTTCGATGAATCTCACGCGTCTTTGAGCGTGCATATCGATTTGTAATATTATGACAAGCGCAAGGCTAATTATAAGGCGCATAGTTGTTTATTTTTTGGCAGTGAATACGTTAGTTGCATTAACATGTACACGATTTTCTCTCATGGCTGCAGGGCTAAAATAACAAGAAATTCCTGAATGTGTATATGTTTCATTAAGCATGTTTTTTTTGTGTGGCATGCTGTTTTTCCATTGATTAAAGAGTTGATCAATCCACGTGTAAATCTGATCAGAGTCTACTTGCTCCGTTCTTGCTTCGTTAAAGGCGGCTATGTTTTCAGCCCAAGCGTAGAAATCTGCTTTGACAAATTCCAGACGGTCTTTGGGCGTTTTCCACTTTTTATTCTTGGTATTGGTGTGAGAAAAAAAAGAAGAATTGGTCATGGCTTTACTGTGAATCGCTGCGGCCTCATAAACGAGATTGTCCCATTGTAATGGGTGAAGATTGTTGTCTATCCTATAGTCGTTGATCTTGTGAAACAAACCAACCGAGAGGAGATCCGCATAGTCGCGTTCATCAATCGTGGAGGTCTTTTCCATATACTGCTCAAATACCTTTTTATCCAACAGTGAATCGGGAGGAGTGAGGAAGCTAAGTAAAAACGCGATGTAAATCATTCTTTTTTGGGTCTGTCTTTGGGGTAAATCTCTTCTTTCGAAGCAGGACGTTCGTTAAACCTCGGGTAAAACCCCTCTAATTTTGACAATTCTTTGGTCACATCACTCATGGGGTATGTTTTTGTTTCGGCTTGTTTGATGTAAGTCATTTGGTCGATGTCGCCATTTTCATCAAATACGATGAGTATCTCGCTGCATTCCCCTCTACTGACGCCAACGTAGGGCGGATTGTCCGAGTCTTCATCTTCCCGAATCACATAAAGGGTTTGCCCATTACCAACAACCAAAATGCGCTTTAAGTTGTCATTGACAAATTTACCAAACATATCTCTTCCTTTTACTTGATGGAAGAAGTCATAGTCTTCAATGGCAATGACAAACGCATCCTCGTAGACCTTTAAGCTATCTAAGGTGCCATTTCGCAAGGTGATGATGATATGTTTACCCGTTATTTGCGTGGAGTCGTCCCATACAACGGGGTCTCGAAACATGTAAATGGATGAGTCGAGGTCTTGATATACCAGTGAGTCGCACTTGCCTTGCAAATCGGATTTAAAAAACTTCACCCGCGGCCAAATATTCACCACCTTTTTATCGAGGGAATCAACTTTTCTACTGTACAGGGTGTCGCCATAAATATACAAGCTATCGTCTTCAATGAGCATGGCATAGGTAGGGTAACCGGTAACAAAGGCGTATTCGGGGTCACGGAGGTATTCACCAAACGCACCGCGAATGGTGTAGTGCTCAATGGTATCGTAGATCACCACATTTTCAAAGGCTTGACCAAAACCGCGATTTTGTTCGTAGTAAATGCTGTCGCCGGTGATAAAGGTGTTCTTATCTCTGACAATGGCATTTTTCTCAAACTGCGCGATGTTGGTAACGGTATTGTAGAATCCGTTTTCACAGTAAATATCACTGCTGTCGCCAACAATGGTAGAAGGGCCTTTAAACAGCGCTACTTTTCTTTCGGTTTGGTAGTGTAAGGTGTCGCTTTCTATGATGTATTCGGGATTGGTAACCACCACATCACCTCTAAAGTGATACCATTTGGTTTTGCTGAAATAGACCCCTTCGCGGCTAATTAAGGTTGTTTCGTCGTCAATTATTTTTCCACCAACGGTGTAAAATGCTTTGTTGCTTTCTCGGTCAAAGTTTAAAACCTCGGTAAACAGTTGAACGCTATCGTCGATGAGGCGCACATTTTTTCGCATGATGGCGAGTTTTGTATTACCGTTGTAGTCGAGTTTATCGCCGTAAACAAAAAGTGTATCACCCTGATTTATTTTAACATTTCCAAATGCCTTAAGGGTGTTGGTGGCGGAAAAAAGCCAAGCACTATCGCAATCCATTAGGGCTCCGTCGTGCTCAAAACGAACGTTACCGATGAGGGTATTCTTTTCTTCAGGGGCAATCTTCCCGGATACGTATTTACCTTCGTCGGCGTGTTTGATAAGAATCTTCTTCTGCCCCCAAGCGGTCACCGAGGTAAGAAGTAGTGCGAGGCTCAAAAGCCTATAAAAGGTGAATGTTTTGCGCATACATGAGCAAAGTCAAAAACCGCGCCTAAGCATTCGTAGCCGATGAAATTTTTAACGTTTGAGCACGGTCTGGGCCAACAGAAACCAAGGTTATAGGTATACCTACGTAATCTTCAATGAATCGCACGTAGTTGAGTAAAGCATCTGGAGCCTCGTTCCAATCTGAAAGTTTGGTGAGGTCGCAGTTCCACCCTTCGTGTTCGTCGTAAATGGGCTCAAGGTAATTGGGGTCGGTGGCATAGGGGAGGTAGTCGATGTGTTTGCCGTGGTATCGGTACCCGGTGCATACCTTGATGGTTTTAAAGGCGTCGAGGACGTCTGCTTTCATCATCATAAGTTCGGTTACGCCATTAATATCTACGGCGTACTTAAGCGCAGGTAGATCTAGCCAACCACAACGACGTGAACGACCGGTGGTGCTGCCAAACTCATTTCCTGCTTTGCGAAGTTGCTCGCCCGTTTCGTCGAAGAGCTCTGTGGGAAAAGGACCGCTACCAACACGGGTACAATAGGCTTTAAAAATACCGAGTACGCGTTTGATTTTATTGGGGGCAACGCCCAGTCCTGTACATGCGCCGGCAGCTGTAGTTGTGGAAGAGGTTACAAAGGGGTAACTGCCGAAATCAATGTCGAGCAATGATCCTTGTGCACCTTCAGCCAGAATACGCTTGCCATCTTTCATGGCGTGCAATAAATATTGTTCACTGTCTACCAGTTTCAAATGCCTAAATGCATTTATAGCCGCCATCCACTCATCTTCCATGGCCGCTAATGGCGCGATATCAAAGTTGTAGTTTTGTAACAACTGCATGTGTTTCTCTACCAGTTGGCGGTATTTCTCTTGAAAATAGGGCTGCTCAATGTCGCCAACGCGAATGCCGTTTCGCCCTGTTTTGTCCATGTAAGTTGGTCCAATACCCTTAAGTGTACTGCCAATTTTGGACTTGCCTTTGGCCGTCTCAGATGCAGCGTCGAGTAGGCGGTGGGTAGGGAGAATAAGGTGGGCCTTTCTCGAGATCATCAATCGTTCGTGTGCCGATTCGTCGATGGCTTTAAGCGCGTTGATTTCTTTGAGAAAAATAACCGGATCGATGACCACCCCGTTGCCAACCAAGTTGGTTGCCTTTAGGTGAAAAATACCGGAGGGTATGGTGTGGAGCACGTGTTTGATGCCTTCAAATTCAAGCGTATGTCCAGCGTTTGGACCACCTTGAAAACGGGCGATGATGTCGTACTCACGGGTAAGTACATCTACGATTTTTCCTTTGCCTTCGTCTCCCCATTGGAGACCTAATAATACGTCAATGTTACTCATGATCGCTGGACGCGTTGGTTGATTGGTTAGTTTTATCCTTTGATTGAGGGTGTTTGTAAGCGTAAAAATATAGGGAGTGTGACTCCACTTCAACGCCAAAAATCTCCTCTATGGTATCGCGAATTTGCTGAATGCGTGGATCACAAAATTCAATGATTTCGTTGGTGTCCATGCATATGATGTGGTCGTGTTGCCGACTGAAAAATGACTTCTCGTAAAAGGACTGTGTTTGTCCAAACTGGTGTTTTCGCAACAGATGACAAGCCAATAGCAATTCAATGGTGTTGTATAAGGTCGCTCTACTGACGCGAAAATTTTTGTTCTTCATCGATACGTAAAGCGATTCCACGTCAAAGTGCTCGTCCTTTGAGTAGATTTCTTCAAGAATGGCGTATCGCTCAGGGGTTTTGCGATGACCTTTTTCTTCTAAGTATTTGGTAAAGACGTTTTTTACAACATCAAAATTCTCTAGACTCATGGCGCCAATTAAACGGCAAATATAAAACATACAAGCCTTGCCAATGGTTTGTATAGTTGTGAAAGTTTCCCGTATATTGCGATTTATTTAAATCTCTATAGATGTATCGATCAAAAATTTCCGGTGTTGGACATTATGTTCCTGATAATGTGGTAACCAACGACGATTTGTCTAAGCTTATAGACACCAATGATGAGTGGATTACCGAGCGAACAGGAATAAAAGAGCGACGGTTTGCAGGTCCTGCAGACTCTCCTTCATCTATGGGTACCAAAGCCGCTTTACTTGCTATAGAACGAGCAGGTATAGATAAAAACGATATTGATTTTATCATTTTTGCCACATTGAGTCCGGATTATTATTTCCCTGGCCCGGGTGTTTTGGTGCAAGAGCAGTTGGGCATTAAAGAAGTTGGAGCGCTCGATGTGAGAAATCAGTGCTCTGGGTTCGTTTATGGCTTATCGGTTGCCGATCAGTTCATAAAAACCGGTATGTACAAAAATATTCTCCTTATTGGTTCTGAATTGCACAGCGGTGGTTTAGACATGACAACACGGGGGAGAGGGGTGTCGGTGATTTTTGGAGATGGTGCCGGCGCGGTGGTGCTTTCTCGTGCCAATGAAGGCGAAGAAGGCATTCTCTCAACCCATATGCACAGCGAAGGAAAATATGCGGAAGAATTGGCCCTTATCGCTCCCAATACCGGACGATGGATACCTACCATTATGAACAACAACGACCCCGATGATATTTCGTATTATCCCTATATGAATGGAAATTTTGTTTTTAAACACGCTGTTGTTCGATTTGCTGAAGTCATACAAGAAGCCCTACAAGCTAATAATAAAAATGTAGCAGACATTGACTTGCTCATTCCTCACCAAGCCAATCTGCGGATTAGTCAGTTTATTCAGAAAAAAATGGGACTAAGCGACGATCAGGTTTACAACAACATCATGAGATACGGCAACACAACCGCTGCATCTATTCCCATTGCCATGAGTGAAGCGTGGGAAGAAGGAAAACTAAAGCGCGGGGATACGGTTTGCTTAGCGGCCTTTGGAAGTGGATTTACTTGGGCATCGGCCTTGTTGAAATTTTAATATAAGGCACCTCCGCTAAAGCACGGAGCAATTATTTGAGTCGTGTCTACGGCACTCAAACTTCGAAATGGTGTGAAGTTGCTGACGAAAGCGTGGGGGCGGGGATTTACGGATAAGTAGAGGCGCGATTTATCGCGTCTTAAAAATGAAAAATGAAGAATGAAGAATGAAAAATGTAGGATGTAATGGCATTATCGGCGGATTCGTTTTTTATACAAAACTAAGGCATTAACAAATTGAATACTAGCGTGTACATGCATCCGCCAACCAAACCTCCAACCCCCCAAACCTCCAAACAGATACGTGGCTAATGCTGTAACAAATCAAATATTGGCCTTTATATGCATCCGTAACCCAAACCTCCAAACCCCCAAACAGATACAAGCCAAAGGCTTTAACAAATCAAATATTAGCCATTATATCCATCCGCAAACCCATGCGCGCGCAGCGCCCCATGCCTGCGTAGCAGCCCATGCGTACGCAGTACTCCATGCAGGCGCCAGC
>JAIUMB010000036.1 GCA_022565745.1 Cryomorphaceae bacterium
CGAACCAGAAACGGCGAGTGGTTGGAAATTAGACTCCGTCACGACAAGTATGAGGGGTGGGTTGATGCGGTACAGATTCAGCTTTTAGAAAAAGATGAAGTCAATCGCATCACTCAAGTTACCCCATCCTTTACGCAGCAGACCATAGATTTGTGTGTCAATGCCTCCAATAACTTAACTGCATTTTTGGTCCCCGGAAGTCAACTTTGGCTTCCGGAAGGCCAAGATGAATTTTCAGTAGATGGAGAACTTATTCGCTTCGAAGGTGAAGCACTAAAAGGAAAACAACTCCGCGAACAAATGATAAACTTTGCCTTCGGGTTTATCAATGCTCCTTATCTTTGGGGAGGAAGAACGCCATTAGGTATTGACTGTTCCGGGTTTTCGCAAATTGTGTACCGGATGTGCGGCTTTTTTATTCCTCGTGACGCATCACAGCAAGCGGCTATAGGAACGGCCTTAGGGTTTTTAGAAGAAAGTAAACCCGGCGACTTGGCCTTTTTTGATAATGCTGAAGGCCGAATCATTCATGTGGGCATCATATTGCCAGGCAACCAAATCATACATACCTCAGGAACAGTACGTGTAGATGGTCTCGATCAATACGGAATTTATCGCAAAGACAAAGATACACATACCCACCGCCTTAGATTGATTAAGTCGATTGTAGATTAAGCTAATCTTTCAATTTATGTAAAGTTTACTATGACACTTGTTATTTATGGCTTTTTTGTCCGATATTTGACCCACTAAATAATTTTAACGATTCATGGATGTAATTTTTGATATTCTAAAATATGCCTTACCATCTGTATTTCTGCTGATATTAGCGTATATGATGTTGAGTAATTTTATGGAAAACGAGGAGAAACGCCGTCATTATTTCTTGAAAAAAGAAACCCAAAAAACATCCATACCAGCCAGATTAGCGGCTTATGAGCGATTGGCTTTGTTTCTAGAGAGAATTACCCCTTCGCAGTTAATTGTTCGTGTATCTTCGAGAAATCTCAATGTTAGACAATATCAAGGCCTCTTGGTGAAAACCATCAGGAATGAGTACGAACACAATGTGTCTCAGCAAATATATGTTTCTGATCGGGCTTGGAAATACATCGTTACCTCTAAGTCGGCCATCGTAAGTGTTATCAATCAACTAGCAAGCGAGATAGATCCAGAAGCACCCGGTATTGAACTGGGCAAGAAAGTGATTAATCACTTTATGGAAATGGATGCAGAGCCGAGTCGAAAAGCTTTGGCATTTCTTAAAAGTGAATTATCACGAGAGTTTTAGAGTACACCGTCTTTCCAGTTATAAACGCAAACCCCATCTATCATGAACACAGGAACCATTATTCTCATTGTTGTTGCCGCCTTGGTGATCTTTATCATTAGCATTTACAACAACTTAGTCAATCTTCGCAACCGCAGAGAGAATGCTTTTGCCGATATCGATGTTCAGCTCAAGCAGCGTCACGATTTGATTCCTCAACTTGTTAATGCTGTTAAAGGCTACATGAAGCATGAAGAAGGCGTGCTTACTAAAATCACCGAAGCGCGCACCAAGGCCATGCAAGCCGGTACCATCGATGGGAAAATTGCAGCAGAAAATCAATTGACACAAGCGTTATCTGGACTTAAAGTGGCCGTGGAGGCCTATCCAGATCTCAAGGCCAGTAATAACTTCCTCCAACTTCAAGAAGAGTTGTCTGACATTGAAAATAAGTTGGCCGCCGTACGTCGTTTCTTCAACAGTGCCACCAGAGAGTTAAATACAGCCATCGAGAAATTCCCCAATGTGTTGTTGGCTGGTATATTTGGTTTTCGTAGACAAAACTCTTTTGAACTGGGCGACGATCGCGCCAGTTATGACAAAGCACCTGACGTGAAGTTTTAATCATGTCGTATACCGGAATTTACACGCAGATAAAACGCAACAATCGCAAGTCGGTAATGCTGCTTATCGCTTTCCCAATGTTGATTTTAGCCTTGTTGTTTGCCATTATTTTGGTCTTTAATTACGATCAACAACTCCAGCAAATCCAATGGCATCAGGTTGAACAGTATTTTTATCAGTCGGCTCCAATTGCCATTGTTGTTACAGCTGTTTGGTTCTTTATCGCCTATTTTGCGCACGCTTCCATCATCAACAGTGCAGCCCATTCCGAAACGTTGTCACGCAAAGAGAACATGACGGTGTATAACCTTACCGAAAATTTGTGCATGCAGTTGGGGATGACGATGCCTAAGCTGCGTATTATTGAAGACCAAGCGCTAAACGCATTCGCCAGTGGACTAAACGAAAAGTCATTTACCGTCACGCTAACCAGAGGTATTATCAACAAGCTGGATAGAGACGAGTTAGAGGGGGTTATTGCTCACGAATTGATGCACATCCGCAACCGCGATGTTAGACTTTTGGTCATTTCGGTGGTGTTTGTGGGTATTTTTTCTCTTTTGGTGCAAATTGCTTTTCGCAGCTTCCTATACGGAGGCATGCGCAGTGGAGGAAGGCGAAATAATGGAGGTGTGGCCATTATCCTCATCCTCGTTGTTGTCGCGTACTTCATTTCACTCATGTTTCGCTTTGCTTTATCGCGTAAACGTGAGTACATGGCCGATGCAGGTGCTGCAGAGCTTACCAAAAATCCGCGTGCTCTGGCCTCAGCGCTGCGTAAAATTTCGGGCAATAGCCACTTGTCTAATCTAGATGCAGAAGACGTCAAAGAGATGTTTATCGACAATTATCCGGATAACAAAGACGAGGGACTTGGTTTCTTGGGAGGTATGGATCGTTGGTTTGCCACCCATCCACCCATTGAAAAACGCATTGAGGTTCTTGAGAAATTTTAAGGTTCTCGCTAAAACATCGAGGCTTTGTTGGCGTTCACTTTTAAAACACACACATTATGTCACAAACTGCATTCATCACAGGAGGAACAAAAGGGATAGGATACGGCATTGCCGAGGTCTTGGTTAAAGCTGGATTTAACGTCTGTATTACCGGAAGAACACTCGAAAGTGCCGAAAAAGCTGCTGATAAATTGAACAGCATACACATGAACTCGGCCTATGGTGTTGAGTCTGATGTTAGAAGCTTATCGTCTCAAATCAATGCCGTTAAAAAGTGTATCGCACATTTTGGAGCACTCGATATGTTTGTCGCCAATGCCGGCGTAGGGTACTTCGCGACCATTGAAGAAATGGATCCTGAAAAATGGAAGGAAACCATCGATACCAATCTAACTGGTGTTTTTAACAGTGCCAAGGCTTCTTGGGAGGCCCTTAGAGATACTAAAGGTTACTTTATATCTATTGCCAGTTTGGCGGGCACCAACTTCTTTGCCAAAGGATGCGCTTACAATGCATCAAAGTTTGGTGTAGTGGGACTCACTCAAAGCATCATGCTCGACCTGCGTCGTCATGGCATACGCGTTACCACCATTATGCCGGGATCTGTAACGTCTCACTTCAACGGACATACACCCAATGAAAGTGATGCATGGAAAATACAACCGGAGGATATTGGTGAAATGATTCTCAACCTGTCGAAGCTCAATGCTCGTACCCTTCCGTCTAAGATTGAGGTACGTCCTACGATGCCGCCGAGCGCGCAGTAATACGTTTGATGTCGGTGCCGGCAAAATTTCCACTGCTCATAATGACCAATACCACGGGTTCCTTGACGTCATCGGTGTAATGATGTATGTCTGAGAACAGCAGTTTAGCATCGGTAAAAACGCGTACTTCTTGACCAAAGGCTTCTTTTACATCGCTTTTTGATAGTGGTGGTAATTTTTTATGTGCCACCGCTTCGGGGTTAAAAAATACCCAAGCTTCGTCCGCGGCGTTTAAACTGCCGTGGTACTGTGGTAAAAAATCCGGATTTAGGGAACTGAAGGTATGCAGTTCAAGGGCAATTATGACTCGGTGGTTAGGGTACCGGCTTCGCAAAGCTTCTGACGTGGCTTTTACCTTGCTGGGTGCATGAGCAAAATCGGTGTACACGCGATCATCACCATCTTCGTGCAAAGGCTCCAATCTTCTTTGGGCACCTTTAAATTCAGAAATGGCCTCATAAAAGTCGTCGTTCTGTATGCCGATTTGATTGCAAATCCAGCGTGCCCCTTCAATATTGGCCACATTGTGTTCGCCAAAGACCTTGACTGGAACATCGTATTCGGGGAAGGCAATGACCACCTCATCGTTTTCTAATCGCCACTCAGGTGTTCGGTAGGGGAAAGGCTTGATGAAGTGTTTGCCACTTTCTACCAATTCGCGCAGTTTGTCGTCTTCTTCAAAATACACCAACGCCCCCCCAGGTTGCATGGTGTCGAGGAAGCCCCTGAATTGCTCAATGTAGTTTTCTTCCGTGGGAAACACGTTGATGTGATCCCAAGCGATACCGCTCAGCAAGGCAATGTTGGGTTGATAAAGGTGAAACTTTGGCCGTCTATCAATGGGTGAAGATAGGTATTCGTCTCCCTCAATGAGCATAAACTCGTTGTGGTCGGTAAGGTGAACCATGCGTTCAAATCCCTCCAATTGTGCTCCAACCAAATAGTCGATGTCGATGTCGTGGTAATGACACACGTGAAGAATCATGGATGTAATGGTGGTCTTTCCGTGACTGCCCCCGATGACTACGCGCGTTTTATCTTTCGAGGCTTCGTAAATATACTCCGGGTAAGAGAGTATTTTTAAGCCTAGTTCTTGTGCGCGCAACAACTCCGGATTATCTGCGCGGGCGTGCATGCCCAGTACAACAAAATCTATATCCTCGTTTATGCGGTTAGAATTCCAGCCAATCTCGTCGGGAAGCAATCCTGCCTTGTTTAATCTTGACCGCGAGGGTTCAAATATCTCATCGTCGGAGCCACTTATATCATGTCCTTGGTGCTTAAGCGCTAAGGCTAAATTGTGCATGGCACTTCCGCCGATGGCAATGAGGTGAATTTTCAAAACGTCAATAAATGTTTAAGTTGATGTTATTCTCCGTCAAACAATGGAAAACGGCTCATATAGGTATTGATTTCTTCGCGAAGTTCACTAATGGCTTTCTCATCATTGCGATTGACCAATGAGCGATCGATGAAATCGGCAATAACATCCATGTCTTTTTCGTTAAGTCCACGCGTAGTAATGGCCGGTGTGCCAATACGGATTCCGCTGGTGACAAACGGACTTTTATCGTCAAAGGGCACCATGTTTTTATTAACCGTGATATCGGCTTCACCGAGCGCGGCTTCTGCTTCTTTTCCCGTAATGTCTTTGTTGCGCAAATCAATGAGAATACAATGGTTGTCGGTACCACCACTAATGATATTGTAATCGCGTTCCATCAGTTTATCGGCCAATCTGCGCGCGTTCTTTTGCGTTTGCAATTGATAGTTAAAAAACGCATCGGTTAAGGCTTGGCCAAACGCCACGGCTTTTCCAGCAATGACGTGTTCCAATGGGCCACCTTGTGTACCTGGGAAAACGGCACCGTCTAAGACAGATGACATCATGCGTATTTGTCCCTTAGGTGTTTTTAGTCCCATGGGATTTTCAAAATCTTTACCCATTAGGATGATTCCACCTCGAGGTCCGCGTAGGGTTTTATGGGTGGTGCTGGTTACGACGTGACAATGGGGTAGTGGGTCATTGAGAAGACCCTTAGAAATCAATCCGGCGGGATGCGAAATATCGGCCATCAATAGGGCACCAACTTCGTCGGCTATGCTTCGAAAGCGTTCGAAGTCTATATCGCGCGAATAGGCGGATGCCCCGCAAATAAGTAATTTTGGTTTTTCAGCGCGTACTTTTTCTCGCACCACATCGTAATTGATGAGGCCGTCTTCTTTTTCAACCCCGTAAAACGCCGTTTTGTAGATTTTACCGGAAAAACTAACGGGGGAGCCATGGGTGAGGTGACCGCCGTGAGAGAGGTCAAATCCCATGATTTTATCCCCAGGATTGAGAAGCGCCAAGTAAACGGCAGCATTGGCCTGTGAGCCTGAGTGAGGTTGTACATTGGCGTATTCGGCGCCAAACAATGCCTTCGCTCGATCGATGGCCAACTGTTCAACTTCGTCGACCACTTCACAGCCGCCGTAATAACGTCTGCCAGGAAACCCTTCTGCATATTTGTTGGTCAACACCGATCCCACGGCTTCCATAACTTGCTTGCTGGTGTAGTTTTCTGAAGCAATTAATTCAATACCAATGGTTTGACGCTCTTCTTCGCGAGCGATTAAGTCGAAAATTTCCTGATCTTTTTTCATAAATGAAAACTCTTTAAACGTTTTTAGGTAAACCCTGCAAAGTGTTTGCTAATTTTGCCAAAAATAGAAACCAATGACATTACAGCAAGCAAAAGAATTGCAAAGCTGGGTTCCCATACCCAACGATTCAGATTTCCCTTTGTTTAACTTGCCTCTTGGCGTGTTTTCTCGTGACGGAGAAGCGGTCAGCTGCGGAACGCGAATAGGAGATACAGCCATTGACTTGAGTGCTTTACAGCAGCTCGGGTATTTTGACGCCATTGATTTACCCGACGACGTCTTTATGCAAGACACACTCAATGATTTTATTGCTTTGGGTAAAGATGTTCACCGTGCATGGCGCAAAGAAATGATTGCGTTATTTTCTGCCGATGAAGGTCGTTTACGCGACAACGAAGCGCACCGCGTAGATGCCTTGTTCAACGTGAGTGAAGTGGAAATGATGATGCCTGTGTTTGTTCAGGATTACACCGATTTTTACTCATCCAAAGAACATGCTACCAATGTAGGTATCATGTTTAGAGGCAAAGAAAATGCTTTGATGCCAAACTGGCTTCATATTCCCGTAGGCTATCACGGTAGGGCATCTTCCATCGTTGTTTCTGGCGTTGATCTTAATCGTCCAAAAGGTCAGCAGTTGCCAGCTGATGCTGAAACACCTGTGTTTGGTCCGAGTAAAATGATGGACTTCGAATTGGAAATGGCCTTTATTACCACTGAAGGAAAGCCATTGGGGCATCGTATCAAGGTAGATGAAGCCGAAGATTATATTTTTGGTATGGTTGTATTTAACGATTGGTCGGCCCGAGACATTCAAAAGTGGGAATACGTACCCTTGGGGCCATTTTTAGGTAAAAACTTCGGGTCATCCATTTCTCCTTGGATTGTCACTCTAGACGCATTAGACATATTCCGTTGCAAAAGTCCTGAGCAGTCTCCGCAACCATTGCCTTATTTGCAAGGAAGAAAAGATGCTTCTTTTGATATTAATTTGCAGGTGGATATTCAGCCGCAAGGAAGTGAGCCCACTACCGTTTGTCGAAGTAACTTCAAGTATTTGTATTGGAGTATGGCGCAGCAGTTGGCCCACCACACGGTAAACGGCTGCAACATCAACGCCGGAGATATGATGGCTTCAGGAACCATTTCTGGGCCAACGGAAGACTCATTTGGGTCTATGTTGGAGTTGTCTTGGAAAGGCACCAAGCCCTTAACTATGAATGACGGAAGTGAACGCAAGTTTTTGTTAGACAACGATACGGTAATAATGAAAGCCCATTGCGAACAAGATGGTTTTCGTTTGGGTTTTGGTGAGGTGAAGTCAACCATATTACCGGCAATCAATGATTAAGCAAGGAATGCTTTTTGGCATAGCAGCACTGTGGGCCTTGACGGCCTGCAGTCGCTGCGATTTTGAAGGTGTGGAAAAAACCACCACCGGAAGCGTTTCTTTTGAGGTTGAGCTCAGTAGATGTTATGGTTCGGCACCGGCAAGAGAAGCTCGTAGAGGTTTACATATGACAAGCAGAGGTCAATTTTTAAACTTTTTTCCCAAACGCACAGCTGCATGTGCCATTGGAGATAGTTTAGATGTTAATTTTGACACCCACCATTTATTGGCCTACTACATTGAAGGCAAGTGCAATACTCGAGTAGAAAGAAATGTATCGATTAGCAACACGGAGAGACGTGTTGTTTATACCATTGTACAAGAGGATTGTGGAAGATGCGGTACCGATAATTTAATCCCTAACATTGTTGCCATACCGGCAGTGGATGAAAATTTCGTTGTTGAATTTGAATACGAAAAGCTATAGTTATGCAAACACCTACAGGATTAATAATGGACGCTTCACGTATAAAGCGTTCGCTGACTCGAATGGCGTGGCAGATCTACGAAAATCATCACCTTGAAGAGCAGGTCATCTTGGCGGGTATTCAGGGTAGGGGCGTAGATGTCATGCAGCGCTTGGCGGACATTCTTGAGGAAATTGCAACATTTTCAGTTAAACGCGTCATTGTAGATATCGATAAAAGCGAACCTTGGACGTCTGATGTTGTTTTTAAAGAATTGGATTTCACGTTACTTTCATCGGTGCCAATTGTGCTGGTAGATGATGTTTTAAATTCTGGAAAAACAATTATTTATGCGATGTCGCCCTTGATTCGACACGAAATGAAGAAACTTTCACTGGCAGTTTTGGTAGATCGTTCTCATAAGCGTTTTCCCCTCCAAGGAAATGTTGTTGGTTTGCGTTTATCTACATCGTCACACGAGCACGTAAGGGTTTCGTTTACCGGAGAAGAATGTGTGTATTTAGAGTGATGTTTTGAGGAATGGTTTCGATTTAAATTTAGAGTAAATGAATGTAGCAAAACGATTGGCAGAAACAGATCGTACCCTTTTTAGCTTTGAGATTTTACCACCACTTAAGGGTGATGCGATAGATAAAGTTTACGATAACATTGATCCTTTGATGGCGTTTGATCCAGCCTACATCAATGTTACTTATCATCGCGAGGAAGCCATTCTAAAGCCAGTAGGAAATGGCCTTTTAAAGCGGAAAATCATTCGTAAAAGACCGGGAACCATTGGTTTATGTGCCGCTATCCAGGCGCGTTATAAAGTGGATACAGTTCCTCACTTACTTTGTGGAGGATTTACCAAAGAGGATACAGAAAATGCACTTATAGAGCTTGATTTTTTGGGCATTAAAAATGTATTGGCCCTTAGAGGAGATTCGATGAAAGGGGATAAATATTTCACCCCAGAAGAAGATGGAAATGCATTTGCCGTTGATTTGGTTCGTCAAATCGACGCTTTAAATAAAGGTATTTACATCGATGATGAACTTGAAAATAAACATGCAACCGATTTTAGCATTGGTGTAGCAGGTTACCCGGAGAAACATTACGAGTCTCCGAGTTTGAATATAGATATCCAATATCTTAAGGCGAAAATTGATGCTGGAGCCGGCTACATTGTGACCCAAATGTTTTTTGATAATTCGGTTTTTTTCAATTTTGTAAAAAAATGTAGAGAAGCGGGTATTCATGTGCCCATTATTCCCGGATTAAAGCCGTTGAGTACCAAGCGACAACTCAGTGTTATACCTACCATGTTTAATGTTGATATTCCAGATGAGCTGTCGTTTAAAATACTAAAGTGTAAATCCAACGACGAGGTTCGTAAAGTTGGTATAGAATGGGCCATTGCGCAAAGCTTAGAGCTAAAGGAGAAGGGGGTACCCGTGCTTCATTATTACAGCATGGGCAGAAGTAAAAACATTGAAGAAATAGCCAAGCAGGTATTTGGATAGGTTTTATTGTCGCTGAATAACTTAGGGTCATCTTTGATTAAAAAAAATGTTATTTTTGTACTATTCTGAAATAAAGTACTTTTGTTTTGACAATGCATACAGGAAGGCTGTTGGGAATTTTGTGTTTCCTATTGTTTGCGCGTTTTTCTAGCGGGCAAGACATCGAATGCCTACCTACCTCAAGCATGGGGAATCTAATTAGAATATGCACGGGAAGTTCGGTTACTTTAAATCCAGGAGCAAATGCTGGTGCTTCTTATAACTGGAATACAGGGGCCACATCTCAGACCATCAATGTATCACAAACTGGAACGTATTGGGTTACCATAACCAATAATTGTGGGAGTATAACAGATACTGTTGAGGTTATTGTCGACCAACCCATTCAGCCAAATTTTGGAGGGACACTGGGGCTTTGTCCTCAAAACAATGATACCTTAGTTTTTACACTTCCACCGGGGACTTCCTACATATGGAGTACGGGACATATGGGTCAAACATTATCCGTTACACAACCCGGAACCTATTGGGGACAATACACCAATGCCTGCGGTACGTTTTCCGATAATTTTGAAGTGATTTGGAGTGCCGTACCCATATTTAGTCTGGGACCAGATACCGCCATTTGCTCTTCTTCCGGGTTTTCATTGTCTGTTCCTAATAATCTAGGAAATGTGGTGTGGAGTACAGGCTCACAAGCCAATCAAATAAATATTACATCCACCGGTATGTATTCTGCTACGGTAACCAATAACTGTGGCAGTTATACCGACAGCGTATTTATCACAGTCATTCCTACGCCTGTTCCGATGTTAGACGACACCATAGGAAAATGTGAAACGTCTAATCTCAACCTTACCATGTTTTCCAGTATGCCTGCTAATACCACTATTAACTGGTCTAATGGGACGTCTGGAAATACAACCAGTTATACAACCAGTGGAAGTCAATATGCCATTGTTCAAGGGCCTTGTATTAATGATACCATCTCATTTTACATCGACGAGGTGAGTCCTTTACCACCCATCGATTTGGGAGATACAATCGTATCCTGTGATGGCGTTACGCTTGATGTTGGCGCACAGTCGCCTTCAACACAAATCACTTGGAGTACAGGGTCGTTTAGTCCAGAAGTAACCATTAATTCCATGAATTTTGTTTACGTAACCTTGACCAATGCTTGTGGATCTGTTTCAGACTCTGTAATGATTTATACATTAATGCCTCCAGATTCCAGTGCGTTATCAGATACGATAATGCTTTGTCCAGACCAATTGCCCTATATTCTAGAATGGCCTCAGCAATTAGATTCTTTAAGCTTTTTGTGGTCAACAGGAGACACAACTTATTATACCGAAATCACAGATATTGGTCAGGTTTCTGTAACCATGTCAAATCGATGTGGATTCATTGAAAAATTTATATATATCGATACGTTTCCTCCGGTTCAACCTTTTCAACTTCCAGCAGACACCACCTTTTGCGAAGGTGAAGTATTTAACATAGACGGGAGAGACACAGCAATAGACGACAATAACTTAATCTTTTTTTGGCGAAGGAATGGAGAGATGTTCAGTAGCTTTTCACAGGTCAATATTACAGAGTCAGGTTTCTATGAGCTTGTCAAAACCAACTCGTGTGATACATTGGTTGATGAAATGAATGTTGTTGTGCTTCCAACGCCAAAGGTGGTTATGCCAGACACCATATTTGTGTGTGTAGGCGATACAGCGTGGTTAGAACCTGATACAAACGGCACCTTTTTTCAATGGAGTAATGGTTATAATGCACTTGTACAACCAGTAACCCAAGCAGGAACGTATTCTGTTGTGGTAGCCAATAGCTGCGACACCATCACCGATGAGGTAGTGGTAGTGGTCGAGCAACTTTTTCCTTTTTATTCGACCATTGACACGGTGGCCATTTGTGAAGGGTCTGTTTTGATTCAAGCCCCCATACCCGGGGCGCGTTACTTGTGGTCTAATGGTTCAAGTCGCTCGTCACTTCGCGTTCATCAAACAGGGAAGTACTGGGTAAAGATTATGAATGCTTGTGATACCGTTGTTGATACAACAACGGTGCTCATTACAGGCCCTCCACAAAGTCAGCTTGGAACATTTGTAGATATATGCCAAGGCAATGCTTTGATACTTGATGCGCAAAATTTTGGCAGCACTTATTTGTGGAGCACGGGTGATACCACCCGCAGAATTTCAGTTGAACAAGAAGGTATGTATTATGTAGACATTGAAAACCCATGTGGGTTTTTTAGAGATTCAATTCAGGTTTTTGTAGTAGAACCAGTAAGGCGGGATTTGGGTAATGATACCATTCTTTGCGAGGGCGATACTTTTCAATTGGATGCTGGGAATGAACGAGGGCGAGCAAGTTTTGCTTGGAGTACAGGTGATACCACTCAGGTAATATCCGTTACAGAAACCGGAAAGTATTATGTAACCATATCCAATGCTTGTGGCTTTCGGGTTGATACGGTCAATGTGACGTTTTTGGGTGTTCCTGAATTTTCCTTAGACTCGGTTTTTAGGTGTGTATCTATGACGTCAATTAAAGTTAGTGGTCCATTGGGTAATGATTTAACGTATTTGTGGTCTACGGGTGATACCAAGCGAGAAATTGATGTTGGGGATATTGGCATGTATTGGCTTACAGTTGACAATGGTTGCTTTACATATACCGATACGTTTTGGCTGGTGGAAGAATATCCCTTGGATATTTTTATTGGAAATGACACCACACTATGTGAAGGTGAATCCTTGACACTTTCCGTTCAGCATGTACCTCAAAGATTAAATGTGAGATGGAATACGGGGCACGTTGGTCGTACTTTAACGGTCAATAAGCCCGGAAACTATGTGGCTTTGGTGCGCAATACCTGTGGTGAGTTCTACGATACGGTGCGCGTTCGTTATGACGAACCTTTGAGTCCAGACCCCATTGAACGACTCTTCTGTTGGGGAAATACATACAGATACAATTTGAATCTTAAACGGTATCAGCGATCGGTGGTGTGGTTTGACGGAGATACTTCAATGATCAGAGACTTTAACAAAGGGGGAGCTTATGATTATCAACTAACGAATGCCTGCGGTACATTTTTCCAACGTTTAGAGCTTCAAGAAGAAAACTGCGACTGTCCATTTTATGTGCCCAATGCATTTACACCAGACGGTGATGGTATTAATGATGTGTTTAAATATGGCTTTGACTGTAATATTCTCCGCTTTGAAATAAGGATTTTTTCACGCTGGGGAAATATGGTGTTTTACAATAATAATGAGCAAGTGTACTGGGATGGCACCAATAATGGTGGAGCCATTCTCCCAACAGGATCATACACTTATGTAATCAATATCATCTACTCAAAATACGGTCAGCCAACGGCAAAAGATTTACAAGGGGTGGTCAATATCATTAGGTAGCTTTAAGATCAAGAAGTTGGGGTTAGTGCAAGACTAACCCCAAAATATATCAGCTAATTGTATTTAATGGCCAACCCAAGTTAGGCTCTACATATTTCTTCTATACTGCCCACCAACCTCAAACATTGCGTCGGTGATATCTCCCAACGTACACACTTTGGTTGCTTCCATTAAACAAGTAAAGATATTATCGTTGTTGATGGCCGCTTGTTGAAGCTTGTTGAGCTCTTTTTTACTACGCTCAGCCCAGTTGGTTTTTAAGTGGTTAACCGTAGTAATCTGTGCTTCTTTCTCCTCGGTTGTAGCGCGAATCACTTCTTTAGGCAATACCGTAGGCGAACCTTTAGAGCTTAAATAAGTGTTCACACCTATGATGGGAAACTCTCCATTGTGCTTAAGGGTTTCGTAGTATAACGACTCTTCTTGGATTTTACCACGTTGATACATGGTTTCCATGGCACCAAGTACGCCCCCACGTTCAGTGATGCGGTCAAACTCAGTCAATACTGCCTGTTCAACCAAATCGGTCAGTTCTTCGATGATGAAGGATCCCTGAAGAGGGTTTTCGTTTTTGGCTAATCCCAGCTCTTTGTTAATGATCAACTGAATGGCAACGGCTCGGCGAACACTTTCTTCCGTAGGGGTGGTAATGGCTTCGTCGTAGGCATTGGTATGCAAACTGTTGCAATTGTCATAAATCGCATATAAGGCCTGAAGGGTGGTGCGAATATCGTTGAAGTCAATCTCCTGTGCGTGTAGTGAGCGTCCAGAAGTTTGAATGTGGTATTTCAACATCTGCGCACGTGCATTGGCGCCGTACTTATTCTTCATCGCTTTAGACCAAATGCGACGCGCAGCTCTACCAATGACCGCATATTCAGGATCAATTCCGTTGGAGAAGAAAAACGATAGGTTGGGACCAAAGTCGTTGATGCTCATGCCGCGACTCAAGTAGTACTCTACGTAGGTAAACCCATTGGCCAAGGTGAAGGCCAACTGCGTAATGGGGTTGGCACCCGCTTCAGCAATGTGATAACCGGAAATGGACACCGAATAGAAGTTACGTACTTTTTGCTCAATGAAGTATGACTGAACATCACCCATTAATCGAAGCGCATACTCTGTACTGAAAATACAGGTATTTTGTGCTTGGTCTTCTTTAAGGATATCTGCTTGAACGGTTCCGCGAACCACACTTAAGGTCTTGGCTTTGATGTTTTCATAAACATCAGCAGGCAATACTTGATCACCAGTGACCCCCAAAAGCATTAAACCCAATCCGTTGTGTCCTTCCGGGCGGTCTCCAAGATAAGAGGGGCGTAGATGTTCACGACCTTTGTAAATGGCGGCAATCTTGGCTTCTACTTCTTCCTCAAGCCCATTTTCTTTGATGTAAATCTCACACTGCTGGTCAATTGCCGCATTCATAAAGAAGCCCAATAGCATAGGAGCCGGACCGTTAATGGTCATAGAAACGGAGGTGCTTGGTGCACAAAGATCAAAGCCACTGTAGAGCTTTTTGGCGTCGTCTAAGCAGCAAATACTCACACCGGAGTTGCCAATTTTTCCGTAGATGTCGGGACGTGTGTCTGGGTTACGTCCATAAAGGGTTACGGAATCAAAAGCGGTAGATAAACGCGCAGCCGGCATACCAGAGCTCAAATAATGGAAACGCTTATTGGTTCTCTCTGGGCCGCCTTCTCCGGCAAACATTCGCGTAGGATCTTCACCTTCGCGCTTAAACGGGTAAATTCCAGCGGTGTAAGGAAAGGCACCGGGAACGTTTTCCTGCAATTGCCATTGAAGGACGTCGCCCCAACCACTGTATCTCGGTGTGGATACTTTAGGTATTTGCGAGTGCGACAAGCTTTCGGTATGCGTTTTCATGCGAATCTCACGATCACGCACTTTAAAAATGTATTCAGGAGCTTTGTATTTTTCAACCAATTCCGGCCAACTCTTTATCAGCTCTTTGTTGTGCGGATCTAAATCGAGTTCTACCCGGGCATATTCCTCTTGAAGCTTTTTAACCAATCGGTCTTTATCTTCGATATCGGTCCCCTTGATGTGCTCAATGGACTCGTGCAGGTTGTAGAGCTTTTGGGCCACCTTTGCTTGCTCTTTTACCCAATCGTTGTATTTGCGGTTATCTTCGGCAATTTCTGAAAGGTAACGCGTTCTTGCCGGAGGGATGATGAAGACCTTCTCCGACATTTCATCGGCGGCCTTAAATTCGGAATCGTAATTGGCGCTGCATTTTTCATTGAGGGTACGAATGATTTCCTTGTAAAGGCGATTCATACCCGGGTCGTTAAATTGAGAGGCAATGGTTCCAAAAACGGGCATGTCGTCGACATTGGAGTCCCATAGATTATGGTTTCTCTGGTACTGCTTTTTCACGTCTCGTATTGCGTCTAAGGCGCCACGCTTGTCAAATTTGTTTAACGCAATTAAATCGGCAAAATCGAGCATGTCGATCTTTTCTAACTGCGTGGCTGCTCCATATTCAGGGGTCATCACATATAGTGAAGCATCGCTGTGGTCAAGGATTTCTGTATCGCTTTGTCCAATACCGGAGGTTTCTAAAATGATAAAGTCAAACCCGGCTACTTTGAGAATGTCGACAGCTTCACTGACGTATTTTGAAAGTGCTAAATTGCTCTGGCGTGTCGCCAAAGAACGCATGTAAACACGGTTGTTGCTTATGGCGTTCATGCGAATGCGATCACCCAGTAAAGCACCACCGGTCTTGCGTTTGGAAGGATCAACAGAAATGATGCCCAGTGAGCTGTTGGGGAAGTCGAGTAAATAGCGGCGTACCAATTCATCTACCAAAGATGATTTACCGGCTCCTCCAGTACCGGTAATGCCCAGAACTGGCGTTTTTACCTCTGCCGCTTTTTGGCGAATACTGCTCAATACAGCTTTTGATTCTTCGGGGAAATTTTCCGCTGCAGAAATAAGCCGGGCAATACCATTCCAGTTTTCAGGAGTTAAGTTCGTTACCTCTCCGTTGAGATTTTGTCCCACCGGGAAATCTGATTGCTGTACCAAATCATTAATCATCCCTTGCAGCCCCATTGCTCGACCATCATCGGGGTGATAGATACGGGTAATTCCGTAGTCTTGTAGCTCTTTGATTTCTTCGGGTAATATGGTGCCACCACCACCACCAAAGATTTTGATATGTCCGGCACCTTTTTCTTTGAGTAAGTCGTGCATGTATTTAAAATACTCGGTGTGCCCGCCTTGGTAAGAGGTCATGGCGATGGCTTGCGCGTCTTCTTGTATGGCCGTATTGACGACTTCCTCTACACTGCGGTCGTGGCCGAGGTGAATAACCTCACAACCTGTGCTTTGTATGATGCGTCGCATGATATTAATGGCGGCATCGTGGCCGTCAAAAAGGGATGCTGCGGTAACAATTCTAATTTTATTCTTGGGTTTATAAGCCTCAATTACTGGATGCATATGTCATATGTTTAGAGCGTCAAAAATACGTTAGTTTAGGTAAGGAAAAAAATGCTACTTTTGTA
>JAIUMB010000037.1 GCA_022565745.1 Cryomorphaceae bacterium
AGACATCGCTTGTGCGTGTGTGAACCACATTTAGTGCCAGATTTAAAAACGCAAAATTTGGTTTGGCCTGTTTGGTGGTTGTGTATTGATTTGATTAATGGTCGTGATCATCTTCGTCGACTTCTACCAGGTAATATGCTCCTTCCACAATTACATCATCTTCTATGGCTTGCTTTAATTCCACAAAACCATCGGCGTGCTTTCCTACTCGAAGCGGTATTCGGCGAAAACCAGTGCCTTCCGTTATGAAAACAAAGTATTTGCCTTCCTCTATTTGAAATGCTGTTTCCGGTAAGCTCAATACTTCAACGCTTTCAACTTCTATTTCGGCGGTGACAAATGTGCCAGGGCGAAGAGGGATACTTTCGTCATCGGGATGTGCGTGAACCCTTATGGTGCGCATTTCCGGATGAACGGCGCCGCCAATCTGAACGATGTGTCCTTGGTGCCAGTTGGTGCCGCCCTGCACTTTAAATCTAATCTTCTGACCCTCCTTAATCAATTCTAAATCACGAGGAAATACCTGAAGCTCGATGTGCATGTGTTGAGGGTCATACATCTGGTAAAGCACTTCTTCGGGCCCAACTTGCTTGCCCAAACTCACGGCTTCCATACTAATGATTCCCGTAAAAGGCGCGCGCAGGTATATCATCTCACTGATCTTCAAATCTTCCAACTCGTTTATATCTATTCCGATTAAATGCAATTGCGCCTCTAAGCCCTTTACCCTGGCTTGAATGACGCGGTATGACGACTTGATTTCCTGCACCCTCTTTGTTGAAGCCGCCTCACCTTCTTGCAAGGTTTTTTGCCGATCCAAGTCAATTTCCAAAAAGTCAAGCTGACTCTTGGCTTCCAGGTAATCTTGCTGAAGGCGTATATAGTCTGGGTGAACGAGACCAATGAGAACTTCTCCTTTTTTGACTTTTGCCCCCTCATAATGTGGAGCCTTGCGTACAAAGCCTCCTAGTGGCGCACTGATGTTGGCTCTGCTCTCTGGAGGAACATCCACCATTCCCGAGCAAGATAAACGCCTTCCAATAACGCGCATTTCAGGCCTTCCAATAACGATACCGGCTAATGCCTTTTGATTTTCGTTGACATCAAAATAATCGTGATCGTGAATGTCTTCGGTCTCAGTCTGTTTTTCACCAGAACAAGACACTAAAAAAATACTTGACAAAATAAGAGATTTTATAAATAGATTCATGAGAAATGGTGTTGTTGATGTTTAATGACTGTCTGCAGCATAAAAATTAAATAGAATCACGGATTGATTGTAGCGGTTGAGAATTTCTAGTGTCTCAATATTGAGTTCAAGCGAGGTTCGCAGACTTTCTGCAAATTGAAAAAAGTCTATCTCACCAGATTCGTAACTCAAATAAGCAGTTTGGGTTATTTTCTCGGATTGCTTGAGTGCAAGTACACCGTAGTTTTTCCATTGATTGTATTGAGCCAACACGTCAGCCACAGCGTTTAGACGCTCAGCTTCTCGGTTACGTTGAGCAAACTCAAGGTCATTTTGTGCAATTTCTATTTGTAATTTAGCTTGTTGAATTTTTGCACGTTGGGGTCTGAACCACAAAGGAAATTGTAGTCCAACCATCACTCCTTGAAAATTCGGAATGGCTTCGATTTCTTGATTGAAATACCCGGCAGTAAGGTCGGGGAATAGGGAAGCTTGCTCAACTTGCATTGTTCGACGCTCAATCTCGACCAAGCTTTTCTCCACGGCAATTAAGTCTTCGTGAATAGGTTGTTCTACCGAAGGCAAAGGCAGTGGCTCAAAAGATTGAGGAAGAGACATTTCACCTTCAAAACCAGTAAGCAATCGCAGTTGGTTTGAGGCTTTTATCAATAGTGCATTTTGCTGTTCGTAAAAATTGCGAAAACTGGCAAGGCGTGCCCGAAAAATTTGCTGCTCGAGCGGACTGATTTCCCCAGCTTCTTCAAGTTTATCTACACGGGTTAAAAAACTTTCCAGTTGTTCAAGTTCTTTATCCACCCGTTCTGTTGCTGTTTTCCGTGTAAGCCACTCATACCAAGCCGACTCTACCAATAAACTCAATTGTCGTTTTGATAAGACCGATTCATTTTTGCGCATATCTTGAAGTTCGCGTGCAAATGCGCCTCTGCGAATGTGCTGTAGAATGCTGCCGAAATTCTGATTGGCCTCAATGTAGTAATCGTATACCCTGGTATTGAACTGTCCGTACTGATAACTGACATCAAAGTTGTCCATTTGTATAGCCCGTTTGCGCTCTTCTGCGGCTTGTAATTCTCGCAATCTGGCATTTTGTGTCATAGGGTGAGCCTCATAAGCCAATTGCTTAGCGTATTGCAAACTCCATTCACTTTGAGGTTGAGCCTGCATCGAGAATGGTACAACCAGAAGTAAAAGCACTATAATTTGTGCAGTCCCCATTGTTTGACGTTTGGGGAAACGCAGATAAAAAATAGGCAACAACAAAAGCGTGAGAATGGTATCGGAAACAATCCCTCCGATAACAACTGTGGCTAAAGGTTTTTGCACTTCTGCACCAGCAGAGGTGCTCAAAGCCATAGGTATAAAACCTAAGGCCGCTACCAATCCAGTCATTAAAACCGGGCGAAGACGTGTACGTGCCCCTGTAAGAACGGCATCGTATACCGGCATTCCTTTTTCATCACGCAGTTGATTGATGGCAGAAATTAAAACGATTCCGTTTAATACAGCTACTCCAAAGAGAGCGACAAATCCTATTCCGGCAGAGATTGAGAAAGGCATTCCACGAAGGTAGAGTGCGGCTACACCTCCAATTGCCGAGAATGGTACTGAAGTTCCAATCATAAGCATATATTTAAATGTTCCAAAAGCGAAATACAACAATAAAAAAATCATGGCCAGGGCAATAGGTATGGCTACTTTAAGGCGTGATGTTGCCTTTTGTAGATTTTCAAACTGACCACCAAACGCCAAATGATAGCCTGGAGGCAAACTGAGTTTGTCGTATAAACGGTTTTCAATGTCGGCCACCAAACTTGCAACGTCTCGGTTGCGCACATTCACTCCAATGTTAATGCGTCGCTTGGTGTTGTCCCGACTTATCTGCATCGGTCCGTCTTCAAATGTTATATCAACCAACTCCCGCAAAAGCACTTTTTGACCGCTTGCTGTATTGACAAAGAGTTCCCCAATATCCATTTTATCTCTGGATTCTTCATTTAATCTCACCACCAAGTCAAACCTTCGCTGTCCTTCGTATACCAAGCCACTTACCGTACCGGCAAAAGCTGTGCGCACCACCATGTTTACTTCGTCGATCGTTACACCATATCGCCCAAGCGCCTCTCTGTTGAAGCGCAAAAGCATTTGAGGCAAACCATCTGTTTGCTCAACCTTTATGTCATCAGCTCCGGGAATGTTTTGAATCAATCGAGCTGCCTCATTGGCTTTGTCAAATAATACGTCCATATCTTCCCCGTAAATTTTAATTGCAATATCCGTTTTAGCACCTGTCATTAACTCATTAAATCGAAGTTGAATGGGTTGAGAAAATTCGACAAACACCCCCAGAATATCGTTCAGTTTATCTTTCATTTTATCGACCAATTCTTCTCTGCTTTTTGCAGACACCCATTGCTCTTTCTCTTTGAGAACAATCATTACGTCCATATCCTCCATTGCCATTGGGTCAGTGGGTATTTCTGCCGTTCCAATTTTTGAGACCACGTGAATAACTTCAGGGAAATGTTCTTTCAGAATTTTCTCCACCTTGCTCGCCGTTGCAATACTTTCTTTTAAGGAGCTACCTGGTTGAATGGCAACTTGTACGGCTAAATCACCCTCTTCTAAATCGGGTATAAATTCTGACCCCAAGCGGTAGAAGCCAAAGATGGCCGCAATCAGCAAGATGGAAGCCACCACAAACACTTTTACATTATGAGCAATGACTTTTTTGAGAATTATTTCGTAGAGTCGCTCGGCGGACTTGATGATTTTGTAGGGTAAACCACCTTCTTGTTTTATGGTTTTTCTCATTAAAATTGAGGAGATAACGGGGATGTATGTCAGCGACAAAAGAAGTGTTCCGATAAGAGCAAAAGTGAGTGTTTGTGCCATAGGACGGAACATTTTTCCTTCTATACCAGAGAGTGTCATGACAGGGATAAACACCACAATGGTGGTGAGTACGCCAAATGCAGCAGACTTATAAATATTGGTTGCTGACTTGGAAATAACGCTGTCTAATTGTTTTTGACTGAGGGTTTTGCCAACAAATCCAGCAGTGAGAACCGCCACTAGATTCTCTACAATAACAACGGCACTATCCACCACAATACCAAAGTCAATGGCGCCGAGCGACATTAAATTGGCAGAAACCCCAAGGTGATACATAAGGATGAGGGCAAAAAGCATAGATAAAGGAATGATGGAGGCCACGATGAGACCTGCACGAAAATTACCCAAAAGAAGCACCAGCACGATGATAACAATAGCGCCCCCTTCCAGAAGATTGTTGCGTACGGTTTGAATGGTTCGCTTTATCAAGCCTGATCGTTCCAGATAAGGGTAAATGCTAATGCCTTGTGGAAGCGAACGTTGGATGTCCTCAATCCGCTCAATCACAGCCTTATTGACTTTGTAAGCGTTTTCCCCTTTCAGCATTAGAGTAATTCCGCCAACAGTTTCTCCATTACCATCCATAGTCATGGCTCCAAATCGGGGAGGAGCCCCAAATCGGACCTCACCGATGTCTTCAATACGTATGGGTACACCATCGGTAGTGGCAATGTGAATTTTTCGCACGTCATCGAGATTTTGTATCAATCCTTCTGTGCGGATATAAGTGGCGTGCGACCCCTTTTCGATATAACTCCCACCTGTATTTTGATTGTTGGCTGAGAGTGCATTAAATACGTCAACCAATGTCAGTCCTAAGGATGAAAGAAGGTACGGATCTACCGCTACTTCGTATTGTTTGAGATAGCCACCAAAACTACTGACGTCGACTATTCCAGGGATGCCTGCCAACTGCCGTTTGACAATCCAGTCTTGAATGGTACGAAGATCAGTGATGTCGTATATATCGCTATAGGCTGAATCAACTTTGAGTACATACTGGTAGATTTCTCCAAGTCCGGTGGTTATGGGCATTAGCTCAGGGCGACCAAATGTCTCGGGTATATCCGAGCGTACCTCGTCAATTTTTTCCTTCACGTATTGCCTGGCATCAAGTGTAGGCACATTTTCCGCAAAAACCACCGTGACCACTGAAAGGCCATAGCGAGAAATAGAACGTATTTCCTCTACTTCTGGCAGATTAGCCATGGCAATTTCTAGGGGATAGGTGATAAATTTCTCTACTTCTTGAGGTGCAAGAGAAGGCGATGTGGTAACGACCTGAACTTGATTGTTGGTGATGTCGGGAACGGCATCAATAGAGATATTAAACAATGCATGTACGCCAAATAGAACCAGAGCTAAGGTAGCCAGTAAAACAATCAATTTGTTCTTGAGCGAGTATTCAATTAAATAGGTAAACATGAGCAATTTTTCACGATAACAAAAGATTTATGACAGCAACAAGGAGGATGTTCCAAGTAGCCAGTAAACGGATTGTTACGCGAAAACAGGAGGTGCTCTGAGACTTTTTGAATCTAGAGAAGGAGGAGGAATGGCATTTTCTTCAGAAGGAAAAAACCAATCAAAACAATAGAATCTCAAGCCAGAAATAGAAAAGTCATTGATTTGAGAAGCAAAGAACAATTTAATAACAGGACCAAGTTTGAACACCTCAAGGTGATTTTCACCCAAATCAAGATGCCATAAATTGTCTAGCGGAGAAGACGAAGATGTCTCTTCAACGGATACAGTCAAGTCGTGATGACTGTCAACATGCGTATGCGGAATGATGGCGTGAAGGTTTAGAACCAACACGGCAATAGACATTAATAAAAATGAAATAGATTTCCAACGCATGCAGCAAAGTTACAAGAATTATTAATTGCATGCGAAATAAAATTATCAACGCATAAAATTTGGAAATATGCCCATAGCAATACGGGCTTAAGTCTTAAAAACGGCTTTTTTAACGAGGCTGAAAGGTGCATTGTTCATATTTAGACATCACAGATTTAAGATTTACGGTCCCCGTTATCTGAACCAATGGCGATTTAAGTATTCATTCACCATCCAATTTTTTTGTCAATGCTACCTGAGTACAAAGTGGTTAATATGGCATTATGAATAAAGTAAGCATGCCCCCAATCACCATTGTATTTAGAATGATTTTAAATTGATTTTTGGGTGGTTGGTTATAACGAGCTAATCTTGCCTTGTGTTTTAAATTTGCCACCGTTTACCACCACAGAAACCCTGTGATAACTTTTTTATGACTACGACATCAATGAACAAGCAACGCTTTTTTTACCGTCTCCTTATTGGGCTGTTTTTCGCGTCTTCTGTCGTTTTTGCACAAGATGAGGCTGATTTGCCAGGCGATCCAGACAACGGAAAGAAAATTTTTAACGCTCAGTGTGGGGCTTGTCACAAGCTCGACAAGAAAATGGTTGGCCCTGCCTTAGGTGGAGTAGCTGACAAATATTCAATGGATTGGATCATTGCGTGGACGCAAGACAATGCGGCACTTCGCGCAAGTGGTGACAAGGATGCCATTGCTATTTTTGAGGAGTACAACGGCGCGATCATGCCTGCTTTCCCTAATTTAAGTGAGCAAGACATCAAAGATATTGTCGCCTACACCATTGTTGGTGACAAAAAGAAAGCACCAGCAGGAGATGCAGCCAGTGCTGATGGCGTCGCGGCAGCTTCAGACGATCGCTCTTCTGGCAGCAACATATGGGTTACATTAGGTTTGTCATTTTTCTTAATTGTTCTCATAGCCATCTTGGCCAAGGTTAAGAACACCTTGAAGGTCATTAAAGGTGAGCCTACCAGCACACTGCTAGATGATGCCAGCGTGTTTACACGTGTAGCTGTTCGCAATCAAAAAGTCATTGCTGTAGTTACCCTCGTGGTAGCGGTTTTCTTATTGCAACAATTATACTGGGGGCTGATGAGTATTGGCGTTGAAGAAGGTTACCAGCCTGAGCAACCAATCGCATTCTCTCACGCCTTGCACGCTGGTGAAAATCAAATTGATTGCCAGTATTGCCACTACGGTGCCGAAAAAGGCAAACACTCCAATATTCCATCAGCGAATGTTTGTATGAACTGTCATACCTACGTTCAAGAAGGTTCAAAATATGGTGAGAAAGAAATAGATAAAATTTACGCCGCAGTTGGCTTTGATCGCGAAACCAGTTCTTATATCGAAGGTTACGAGCAAAAGCCGATAAAGTGGGTGCGTATTCACAACCTTCCTGACTTGGCTTACTTTAGCCATGCGCAGCACGTCAATGCTGGAAACATTGAGTGTCAAACCTGCCACGGGCCGGTTGAGGAGATGGAGGTTCTTTATCAGTACTCTCCTTTGACCATGGGATGGTGTATCAACTGTCACCGTGAGTCTGAAGTAGACGTAGAAAACAACGGATACTATGAAGAGGTCCACGCCAAGATGAAGGAAAAACACAACACAGACAAAGTCACCGTCGACATGATTGGTGGTCTTGAGTGTGGAAAATGTCACTATTAAAATAAACCCATCACAACGATATGGCATCAGAAAAAACCTATTGGAAGGGTATCGGGGAACTTGAAAACCCTGAGTTGGCTGAGCAATTAAAGTCCAACGAGTTTGCAGAAGAAATTCCTGTTGAAGATTTTCTCACCCAGCAAGAGTCCAATGCTTCAAATACTTCCCGTCGTGACTTCTTAAAGTTTCTCGGGTTTTCAACAGCAGCAGCAACCTTAGCTGCTTGTGAGGCGCCTGTAGTAGAGTCCATACCTTATGTAGTGGCTCCAGACAAATTGGTACCTGGTATTGCAAGTTATTATGCATCTGTTTACGATGACGGTTATGACTTTGCTTCGTTGTTGGTAAAAACACGCGAAGGACGTCCCATTAAAGTAGACCCAAATAGGGATGCGGGATATAGAGGTGATGTCAACGCCCGTGTGCAAGCTTCGGTTCTCAATCTTTACGATGCAACCCGCTTACAGAATCCATTGAAGAAAGGTGAGGACACCGATTGGTCTACCCTTGATTCAGATGTCAAAAGTGCTTTGGATAAAGCCCAAGCAGCAGGCAAGAGAATTGTAGTTTTGACGGGCTCGGTGAATAGTCCAGCTACAAAACGAGCGTTTGCCTCTTTTTCAGAAAAATATTCAAATGCGTCTCACGTCAGTGTAGATGCGTTTTCTTATAGCAATGCTTTAGATGCCAGTGAAAAAGTCTTTGGAAAACGTCAGTTTCCATTTTATGATTTTTCCAAAGCCAACAAGGTGGTATCAGTAGGTGCTGACTTTTTAGGTCAATGGATTGGTCAGGGTGTGGCTTCTGCTTACGCTGAAAGACGTAAGCCTGGAAAGGATATGTCGCGCCACGTGCAAATTGAAGCCAATATGTCACTAACGGGATCTAACGCAGATACCCGTTACCGTGTCAAGCCTTCTGAATATACGGCCATCTTAGCTGGTATTTATAATCGAGTGGCAAAAGCTGCGGGTGAATCAACCATCAATGCCGGTAAAACGTCTATTGAAAACCGGTTGGACGATATCGCTAAAGATTTGATGAATAGTCGTGGGAAGTCTTTAGTACTCTGCGGTACCAACGATGCCAATAACTGGATGTTGGTTTATGCCATTAATCAGTTGTTAGGCAACTTTGGTACGACCATTAGTACGTCGGTATTTTCTAATCTGCGCCAAGGTAATGATGCTGACTTTGCTCAGTTGTTGAGTGATATGAAATCAGGAAAGGTAGGTGTGCTATTAATGGCGCAAACCAACCCGGTTTATAACCACGCACGTGGTGCTGAATTTGCCGATGCTCTTTCTAAGGTAGATTGCAGCATAGCTTGTGCAGAGAAGAAAGATGAAACGGCATCTAATGCCTCTTACGTATGCGCCACTCCTCATGCGCTTGAAAGTTGGACAGATGCAGAGCCGTTTACTGGTCACTATGCCTTTGGACAGCCTACCATTCGTCCTTTGTTTGACACCCGTCAATGGCAACATTGTTTGCTTAAGTGGGCAGGTGTTGAATCTGATTATTACACCCATATCAAATCATATTGGGAAGGTAAAGGCGTTGAAGTAGACAAGATTTTACACGATGGCTTTTATACCAAGAAAGCAGACACAGCTCAAGACTTTACTCCTGATGCCTTAACCCATGTAGGTTCTGTAAAAGTTGCCAAAACAAATGAAAACTTGGAGTTGGCCTTGTACGAGAAGACAGGTATGGGTATCGGTAATCTTGCTAATAACCCTTGGCTACAAGAGTTCCCTGATCCCATTACACGTGTGAGTTGGGACAACTACTTGACCATCTCTGCGGCACAAGCCAATGAGTTGGGCTTAAAAAATAAAACCCGTTCTAATGGTGCATTAGATGGGAATTACGTGACCATTACGGCGGGTGATGTACGCGTGGAAAATGTACCCGTGCTAATTCAGCCTGGACAAGCCTACAATACTGTAGGTTTGGCTGTAGGTTATGGAAGATCAGGTGTAGGTCGTGCGGCCGATAATGTTGGTGTCAATGCATTCCCATTGTTGCTAAACGGCGCACACTCGGTATCTGATATTAAACTTGAAAAGCAAGACGGCTGGCACGGATTTGCTTGCGTTCAGCTTCATCACACAATGATGGGACGTCGCATCGTTCAAGAAATTTCACTGGATACATTTATCAATGAACCCGCCACAACCGAGAATCACAAAGGTTGGAACGAACGCACCATGTTCGAAACAGTGGGTCAAAAATTAACGGCAGACAAAGCCAATTTATGGGCAGATTTCGATAAAGAAACTGGTCACTTTTGGAATATGTCAATCGACTTAAACATGTGTACGGGTTGTGGCGCTTGTGTCATTGCTTGTCATGCAGAAAACAATGTTCCAGTCGTAGGAAAAGAAGAAGTACGCAAGAGTCGCGATATGCATTGGTTGCGTATCGACCGCTACTACAGCAGTGACATGACCAAAGAGCGTGCAAAAGAGGAAGGCGTTGGCGCCATCAAAATGTACTTGGACATGGAAGTGCCTTCAGAAAGTCCAGAAGTGGTCTTCCAGCCTATTATGTGTCAGCACTGTAACCACGCACCTTGCGAAACTGTTTGTCCAGTAGCTGCAACCGTTCACTCTTCAGAAGGACTCAATCACATGGCGTACAACCGTTGTATCGGTACACGTTACTGTGCCAATAACTGTCCTTATAAAGTACGTCGCTTCAACTGGTTCCGCTACAGTGATAATGCTGAGAAGTTTGGTGTAAATTATGCCATGAACGATGACTTGGGCAAGATGGTTCTCAATCCTGATGTGGCTGTTCGCTCACGCGGGGTAATGGAGAAATGTAGTTTCTGTATCCAACGCATTCAGCTTGGTAAATTAGAAGCCAAGAAAGATGGCCGTAAGGTTAATGATGGTGAAGTTCAGACTGCATGTATGCAAGCTTGTGACACTGGAGCCATCCAGTTTGGAGATGTCAACGACCCCAATAGTAAAGTAGCAGCGCTTAAAGAAGACAAGCGCATGTACCACTTGTTGGAAGATATCGGAACACAACCATCGGTATTCTATCAGACCAAAGTAAGAAATAAAAACGCCTAACCCCTTTAATCATAAGCTAAGATGCATTACGAATCTCCCGTACGTGAACCACTTATCACCGGTGATAAGTCGTACCACGACATTACAGTAGACGTAGCAAAGCCCATAGAAACCAACGCTCCGCGTTCATGGTGGATTGCTTTTTCCGTAGCCCTTATTGCATTCCTTTGGGGTATAGGTTGTATCCTTTACACCATTGGTACTGGTATTGGAACCTGGGGATTGAACAAGACCGTTAACTGGGCTTGGGACATTACCAACTTCGTTTGGTGGGTTGGTATCGGTCATGCCGGTACATTGATTTCAGCTGTTCTTTTACTGTTCCGTCAAAAATGGCGTATGTCCATCAACCGCTCGGCTGAGGCAATGACCATATTTGCGGTTGTACAAGCTGCTCTTTTCCCGTTAATTCACATGGGGCGTCCTTGGTTGGCGTATTACGTTTTCCCTATTCCCAATCAATTCGGATCACTTTGGGTTAACTTCAATTCACCGCTACTTTGGGACGTGTTTGCGATTTCAACCTATTTCTCGGTTTCTTTAGTATTCTGGTATGTAGGTTTGATTCCTGATTTTGCCATGTTGCGTGATAGAGCCATAAACCCCATTCAAAAACACATTTACAAGATTTTATCTTTTGGTTGGGGAGGAAAGGCCAAGCACTGGCAGCGCTTTGAAGAAGTATCTTTGGTATTGGCCGGTTTGGCCACACCACTCGTACTTTCTGTACACACCATTGTATCTATGGACTTTGCGACATCGGTTATTCCTGGTTGGCATACCACCATTTTCCCACCATACTTTGTTGCAGGTGCGATTTTCTCAGGATTTGCCATGGTGCAAACCCTACTCATCATCATGCGTAAGATGTTTAAGATGGAAGACTACATCACCATTCAACACATCGAAATGATGAACATCATCATTATGGTTACCGGATCTATTGTGGGTATTGCCTATATCACCGAGTTGTTTATGGCTTGGTATTCCGGTGTAGAGTACGAGCAATACGCCTTCTTAAATCGTGCGACTGGTCCTTATTGGTGGGCATACTGGTCGATGATGACTTGTAACGTATTCTCACCTCAGTTTATGTGGTTTAAAAAATTGCGAACCAGCATCATGTTTACCTTTATTATTTCCATCGTGGTTAACATTGGTATGTGGTTCGAACGTTTTGTGATCATTGTAACCTCATTGCACAGAGACTACTTGCCATCTTCATGGACCATGTTTAGTCCGTCATTTGTAGATATTGGTATTTTCATTGGAACCATTGGTTTCTTCTTTGTATTGTTCTTGTTGTATGCCCGCTCTTTCCCCGTAATTGCGCAAGCGGAACTCAAGACCATTTTGAAATCTTCCGGTGAAAACTACAAAAAAATTCAAGAGAAATAATCATGGCAAACAAGAGTAAATCAGTTATTTCTGTTCTTTTCAACGATGATGATGTCATGTTGAAAAGCATTAAGCCCATTCGAGAGAAAGGGTACAACATTCGTGAAGCTTACACTCCATTTCCCGTTCACGGGCTCGACCACGAGCTTGGGTTGGCGAGAACACGTATGGCCATCACTGCTTTCATATTTGGTGCCATAGGTCTAGCAGTAGCCATTGCATTAACCTATTACACAATGATTTCCGATTGGCCCCAAAACATAGGTGGTAAACCATCTTTTAGTTGGGGAGAAAACATGCCGGCATTTGTTCCCATCATGTTTGAGATGACCGTTTTCTTTGCTGCCCACTTAATGGTATGGACATATTTTGTGAGAAATGGAATGTACCCAGGACGTAAAGCAATGAACCCTGATCCACGTACCACCGACGACATGTTCATGTTGGAAATTGAATTTGATGGTGGTGAGGATGAGCTTCGCCAATTGTTGAAAGATCAAGGTGCAGTAGAAATTAACTTGGTTGAAAAAGCTGAGGAAGAATCTCCAGAACTTGAAGAAGCACACGCATAAAGACTCAGTAATAAAACAAAGATTATGAATCGTTCAATAAACGTTATTTTTGTGATGATTGCGCTTTCCGCATTGGTTGTTTCCTCTGCGTGTAGTCGCGATAAAAGCAAGCCAGGTAGAGAATTTATGGCGGATACCGACATGTATCGCAATCCAAAAGTAAAAACCTATGAAGCGTCAAACCTCTTTTCTGATGGCACCTCTGCACGTCTTCCAGAAGAGGGAACGGTACCACGAGGCTATACGACTTACAATAAACCCAACACCAATGAGGCCTATTTTGCATCATTAGAAAAAAAGGGTTATCCAGATATTGCTCCTAAGAAGAACGAAGCGAATTTAAAAGAAGGAGAACGACTTTATATTCGTTTTTGTAATAACTGTCATGGTGTAAAAGGCGATGGTAACGGCAACTTGGTTGAGCAAGGTAAGTTCGCCGGAGTACCGACTTACGACTCTCAGCGTTTGCCTGATATTACACCACAGAGTATTTTTCACGTCATAACCCATGGTAAAGGTGTAATGGGGTCTCACGCCGCTCAAATTCAATCTGCCGACCGTTGGAGGATTGTTCAGTACGTTCTTTCACTTCGCGCCGAATTAGATGGGGTAGAAGTAGAGGATGATCAAGTCGAAGACGAAGCAGTTTCTGAAGATGATTCAGAAGAAACTGAAGGTTAGTAAATAAGTTTCCAATAAATCCATACCGATATAATTTGAATAACATGTTTCAATTTCCAGCCAAATTAAAAACGTTGTCCTACGTACTTATCGCAATAGGTGTAGTGGCAATGGTATACGGTTTCCTTTCAGGAGGAGGTCACGAGGCCGCAGATCACGGTCATGGTCACGACAACCGTCCATGGGCTTCACTGCTCATCAACAACTTTTTCTTTTTGGGCATTTCCTTAGGCGCCTTGTTTTTCTTGGCTGTTCAGTATGCCGCAAACGTAGGTTGGTCTGCCGGTATTCTTCGATTACTTGAAGGCATTAGTGGTTTTTTACCCTTTGCTGGTATCATTATGGTCGTTATTGTACTTTCAGCTATGTTCCATATGAACCATTTGTATCACTGGACTGCTGAAGGCATAATGGACCCCGAAAGTGATTATTTTGACAGCATAATCTATGGGAAGAAAGCATACCTCAATGAGCCTTTCTTTATCATCCGAACCTTGGTTTACATCTTGGGTTGGGTATGGGCTGCCGTGACTTTAAGAAAATTAAGTCTTCGTGGAGACCAATCTACAGATTTGGCTTGGTATAAAAAATCCATAACTGTATCCGCCATCTTCTTAGTGTTCTTTGCGGTAACGTCTTCAACCGCTGCTTGGGATTGGATCATGTCTATAGACACACACTGGTTTAGCACATTGTTTGGATGGTATGTGTTTGCAGGTATTTTTGTAAGTGCGTTAACAACAACTGCGTTAATAGCCATTTATCTCAAGAACAATGGCTACTTAGAATGGTTAAATAAAAGCCACATCCACGATTTGGGTAAGTTTATGTTTGCCTTCAGTATTTTTTGGACGTACCTATGGTTTAGCCAATTCATGCTGATATGGTACAGTAACATCCCAGAAGAGGTCACTTATTATATGCCTCGTTTTTCAGAATACAAAGGTTTGTTTATGACGATGTTGGTGATGAATTTCTTGTTCCCATTACTCATACTCATGAGTCGTGATTCAAAACGCAATTTCGGATTTTTAGCAACCATTGGTGTTGTCCTGATTATGGGACATTGGTTGAACGTGTACATTATGGTAACCCCTGGTACTGTTGGCCTTGACTACTCCATTGGGTTTACTGAAATAGGTGTATTTTTGGGCTTCCTTGGAGGGTTTATTTTGGTTGTGTTTAATCGTTTGGCAAAAGCGCCACTTCGTATTACCAACCACCCAATGAATAAGGAAAGTGAATATTTTCACATATAATCAATAAAAAGGAAAAGAAGATATGACGACTCTTTTAACAGTCATTGTTGTTGTTCTCGCGGTCATCGCCTTGGTGCAAATAGTGAGAATTTTTGAGATTGCCAATATTCTCAATAAAAAAGATGAAGCGCCCAAAGATGGTGTTGGTCAACCCTCTTATAAAGAAAACGATTTGTTTGGTAAAATCATGCTATTCTTAGGAGTCGCTTTGGTGGTATTTTCCATTTGGAGCGCCTTTAAATGGGGAGCATACATTTTGCCACAATCTGCCAGTGAACACGGGGTAGAAACGGATAGACTACTTTGGATAACCATGGCCGTTATTGGCCTGGTTTACTTGATCACTCAACCGCTTTTGTTTTGGTTTGCCTATAAGTTTCGTGGAACGAAAGGCAAGAAGGCTACTTATATGGAACATAACAACAAGTTAGAGTTGCTATGGACCAGTGTACCTACTATTGTATTGGCTATAATTATTACCTACGGTATCATTACATGGGGTAACATCATGAACCCTGAGTTTGATGAAGAACCTATTGTAGTAGAGCTTTACGCCAAACAATTTGGATGGACAGCGCGTTTAGCTGGTGAGGACAATGTTCTCGGAAATGCGAATGTGCGTTTTATTGGCGGAACCAACAGTTTGGGTATTGATGAGAATGATTTTAATGGTTTTGATGACATTATAGTCGATGAATTACATTTACCGGTAGGGAAACCAGTTGTTTTTAAAATGCGTTCTCAAGATGTCATTCACTCTGCATATATCCCTCATTTCAGACTTCAGATGAACTGTGTACCCGGTGAAGTCACTCAGTTCGCTTTTACACCAAGGAAAACAACTGAGGAGATGCGACAAGACCCTAAGGTTACTCGTCAAATAGAGCATATCAACAATATTCGTGAGAAGATTGGAGAAGACTCATACGATTTTGATTATGTACTACTCTGTAATAAAATTTGCGGAGCGGCTCACTACAACATGCAATTGAAAATTGTGGTAGAGACGGAGGAAGAATATAAACAATGGCTGAAAGATCAAACCACATTTGCCGAAACCCTTTAATTGCTAACCGATAAATAATCGAATTGCCCTATGGCTGCAGAAACTCATTCACACGACCACCACGAAGAAACTTTTATCACAAAGTATGTCTTCTCTCAAGATCATAAGATGATTGGGAAACAGTTCCTAATCACTGGTATGATTATGGGTATTATTGGTGTTATGATGTCCATTTTATTCCGCCTTCAATTGGCGTGGCCAGACAAATCGTTCCCCATTCTTGATACGTTTTTAGGGAAATGGTCAGATAATGGCGTTATGGACCCAAATATTTACCTGGCTTTGGTAACCATACACGGTACCATCATGGTGTTCTTTGTCCTTACAGCTGGTCTGTCAGGTACATTCTCCAACTTACTCATTCCATTACAAATTGGTGCACGCGATATGGCGTCAGGATTTATCAATATGTTGTCGTATTGGTTTTTCTTTGCCTCCAGTTTGATTATGGTTTTGTCTCTGTTTGTTCCAGACGGGCCTGCAGCTGCTGGTTGGACCATTTATCCACCTCTTAGTGCCTTGCCGCAAGCAATGCCTGGTTCGGGCATGGGGATGACGCTTTGGTTGGTGAGTATGACGCTTTTTATTGCATCGTCGCTTCTCGGTGCATTGAACTATATTGTAACCGTGTTGAATCTCCGTACCAAGGGCATGTCAATGACGCGTTTGCCACTTACCATTTGGGCGTTTTTTGTAACCGC
>JAIUMB010000038.1 GCA_022565745.1 Cryomorphaceae bacterium
GCTAAGTCGGGCGAACCAACAAGAGCAATACCAGACCAAGCGTCAAAGTTGGGGTCTTGGATATAGACAAAACCCAAATCACATACACGTGTTGAAGCGGTTACAAAGCCGCTTACCGTAACCTGCTGGTTGACATAGGGTGAAGCGCCAAAATCCAAGGCTGTTTGTATGTCGGGGATAACCATGCCACCATCGCGCACAGTGTAAAAGTGAATGTTCTCGTAGGCATCACGGGCGCCAAAGGGAGACTGTGTGACATTGGAATCATTGTCGATGGCCTCGATAAAGTAGCGTACAAAGGTGCCGTTAGGAAAAGCGGGAATCACTGCAGAGAATTCATCGGCAGTACCCGGAATAAGCTGTGGTGTTACTGTGGTGAAAGCACTCAATGGCGCCAAGCTATCGTCACTGTAGTAAAGTCTTAATTCGTCTATGGTTCCGTCTAAGTCATAGGCGGTAAAATTCACCTCCACGTTTTGGGTTGAACTAGGAACAATCGGTAAACGCTGAACATTTTCAATAAATGGAGGCGAAGCACCTAAATCATAGTGCGTGCTGTCGAAGGGGTTTAATTCATAGCCACGACCATTACCTCCTGTACAACCGTTTCCTGAGTGCAAAATTATTCCGCGGATGGAATTATAAAACGCACCAACCGTTGGCGGCGTAAATTGGCCATTACCTGGGCCACCATTAGCAATGGCAAAAGGAGACTCGGGGTTTACCGGTGTATGACTGCTCATTTTTTGGGCAATGAATTTATCTGATACGTTGAGGCGATTACCATTGGCGTCAACAACATCAAAACTCACGCGATTACCTCCAGCGAAGATGTCCACATTGACCACCGTTACGTTTTGAATTTCAACATAGGCGCCTTCCCACTGTTCGCCGGTTTCCAATTTGTTGACACGGTTGTTGTCGTTGAGATCACCAACACTTACAACCGCTGGCTGTGGAGGGGTTTGCGTACCACTCAATAAAGTCAATGAGTTGAAGTCAATGATTTCGAGTTGATTGTTTCTTGAAAACATATTAACCACACCAATAACTTCTACGATATCACCCGCCACTACTTGCGATGCCACTGGGTGAGCAACCAAGTTGGTACCTGTAGAGTACGAACAGAGAACTTCGATGGCTTTAAACGGCTGTGAGGTGGTGCCTGTTGCCGTATCAGCAATGTACATAAAAGGGCGGAAACCATCTTGAACACTACTTGAAGCAACCTCTACTAAACCACCGTCAACAATAACAACACCAACGGTACGAACCGTATCACCATAAAATTGTGAAGTATCATTACAGTTGGCCAAATCAGAAGCACTGACGAATTGAATGTCGTTGATGCTTGCAAACGGGGGTGTGGTTTGGGCGTAAGCCATGGTGGCTGCCAGTAAAACCAAAAGTGAAAAGAAACGTCTCATATGAATTGCATTAGATTGATTAAAGCTGCATTATTTAATTATAGCAAAGGTTCCTGATTTAGAAACCCCTGTGTCGAGGTCATAAACGGTAAACAAGTACATACCACGAGCGATGATTTGGGTACTTTTGCTGAGTAAATCCCAAGCGTGCTCTCCACCGGAAAACACATTTCTATCGGGATTTTCGGCGGCAAAGGTTCTAAACCAACGGATGTCTTGTCCGTCGTAGCTTTCATCGTGTTGAATCTCATCGATGATATCACCCGCCGGAGTAAATATCTTAATGATACAACGCCTGGGAAGGTTAGCGAAAATGAGTTTGCGGCTTTCTTCTTGGAAATTGGATTGACCTTCCCAAGCGGCACCGTAGTAGTATGGGTTGGGATAAACATACGGCGCATTATTTTCTATGGCATCATTGGGCGCAGTACCGGCAAAGGCGCGGAACTGATTAGATAGCGGTGCCGACTCGAGCGACTCGAGATTGATGTCTTCGTTTCCGCGATCGAAGGCAGTGACCGCTACGGCATGCTGCCATCCATTGGGTAAGTCTTTCACCGTAAACTTAAACCAGTATTCATTGGTGTCGTTGGGAAACATTTTAGGTTCGTCGAGCTCTATGCTTTCAAAGCCCGTTTCGTTGAAATATCCGTTATCTGCGATGTCCCATTCACCAATTTTCACCAATGCTGAGGCCACGTCTTGGGTGCCCTTAATGTCAAAGCCAAGCGGAGTCATATATACCCGAAACCCTTCAAAGTCCATTTCTCCTGAAATGGGATCCACCGAAAAAAACGAATTATCACTCCAGTAAATATCAATTTGATTTTCGGAAGTCAATACACGCGTAATGGGTCTATCGGGAGGTGCTGGCAAAATCCAACGTGAAATCTTGCCAGAACCATCAATATCTTCTCCTTCGTCAAGCACCCCATTAAAGTTCACATCCTCACCGTTATAGGCCGTTTGAACCCAGTTGACATTGTCAATGAGATTCTGGCGTTGAACAAGATTGTTGTCGGCATTGGGATTACCATCTTCATTTTTTGGTGCCAGCACATAGGCAAAGGTCACTTCTATTTCCTCTCCCGGACCAAAATCTCTAAACGGTCCGGCTGACACTAAATCTGATCGGTTTCCGGGCGCATTGAGCATGGCTTGTAGGTCAACGCCCAGCGTTTGTTGACAATCAGCAGAAGAGGGGTTATTCCAACAAGGATGACTGTTCATCCCTTCAGCCATCTTCCTATATCGTTGAGCGTCGTTTGTTGGAAAGAAAAAAACAGGGTTTGAGCTATTGTTAAACTGCCAAGCTTGATAGTTACAGTTAAAATTTTCTCTTACCCAACGGTCTTGAATTTTGTTGTAAGTCGTGTCTAGCGCCGGGTGATGAAAGCCAAATTTATCCTCAGAACCTAAAAACACCTGAGCGATGTAGCTATCAGAAAACCCGACATCACCAGTGGCATCAAAGCAGTAGGCCGCGTTTAGTGAATCCATAAACCCGTTGCCTCCTTGCGAGTAAAAGGTTGCTCCACCAGCACCAGCCGGAGTAATATTGATGTTGCGGACCACGGTATTGTTCCAAAACCCAACAAAGACACTATCATATGTACTGTTACCGATATTTCGAAAAGTGAGGTTAACCACCACAAAGAAATCGCTGAAACTGTAATTCCAGTTATAAGTTTCCTGAGTAACCTGAACATTCATGGGAAACTGATGGGCACCTATAGGAACATTGGTACCGGGAACCAATAAACTTGTATCGTTGTAAACCGCCACAAAATCTTGATGCGAAACCGCATTGTTTGAAAAAAATCGACTGTCGAATAAGCTTGAACGCTCTCTAAAAGGGGGAGAACCGACAGGCACGGTAAATTCAAACCCCGCTCGACCCGGTGCGTAGCCTTGTGGAGCATCCAACGCCGAGGTGCTGACTTCTATAGCTCCACCTCTGTTGCGATTGGCACCTCCAATCCAAATACCACCTTCAAATAAATGCTCTATACCTGATCCGGCTGGGTACTCCGCACTTTGTTGCCCCGTTCCATCGCGGTATCCCCTAAATGCATTGCCAAACGTGCCTACATTGGTTACCGTTAATCTCGTATTGGAAGCATTGGTCACTTTTTCTTCAAAAAGCTGAGCACGGATGCTGCCTACTGGCAAAGAGAAAAACAAGATAAAAAAAAAGAAAAACAAACCTTTTCTTTCTGATTGCTCACTCCACTTCATCAACACAAACCCACTGAAACAAGGCAACATCTGCATATCTGCTTGGATTAAATTCCGCAGCAAATTTACGCCTATTGGACACAGCAACGTTATGGGATTATTAACAATTTTTAAACAAGATAAGAGCGCTCCTTAATGGCAGATGAAATTCACATACCAACAGCGCTCATTACTTATAAAACAGGTGTCATCATCCACTGAAAAACATTTAACTCGACAAAGACAATATTGACATGGTTCACTATTCAGTTGTCATATTTTGAACATACTGGTGCAAGGCATACTGTGCACGAACAGGTTCACCTTGATGTTTGCGGTAGTCATTATTACCAGATTTATCAATAGATCTGGATTTCACATTATCAGCCCAAAGAATATTGAAGTGATCGACCAGTTGAGCACGAACTTGCTCGTCGTATATCGGTGTTGTTACCTCAATTCTATAATCGATGTTTCTAGCCATTATATCTGCGGAAGAGATATACATCAAATCTTGACCGTTGTTGTGAAAGTGATAAAACCTACTGTGTTCCAAAAACCTATCGACAATACTTATGCATTCAATATTTTCACTTAAGCCTTCAACACCTGGAATCAATGAACAAATACCTCTTACAACTATTCGAATATGCACCCCAGCCTCACTGGCTTTATAGAGTGCTTTTATGATTCCTGTATCACATAGACTGTTTAATTTAAGGCTGATAAATGCGGGTTTACCTTGTTTAGCATGATGAGCTTCTCGCTCAATAAATTCTGTAAAGCGCTTGCGAAAACTAAACGGAGAAAGCAGCAAATGTTTGTTTTTATAAACTTTGTAATTGGCGCCAAAAAAGGTAAACAGCCGACTAATCTCCTTGGTTATGCGCTTATCGCTGGTAAGTAGGTGATAGTCTGTGTAAAAACGGGATGTCTTTTCATTGAAGTTACCTGTACCTACCGATACATAATTTTTTAGTTTCCCGTTATCCTCTCTTCGTCTTATTAAAATGATTTTACTGTGCACCTTCAAGTCACTTACACCAAAGATCACATGAACACCTTCTTGTTTCAATTTCTGAGTCCATCGAATATTAGCCTCTTCATCAAACCTTGCCTGCAGTTCCATCACCACCGTCACCTTCTTACCGTTTTTTGCAGCATTGATCAATGCGCTAATTATTCTGCTGTTATCAGCCAGTCGATAAAGCGTTACCTTAACCTCTTCAACACGTGGATCCAAAGCCGCTTCTCTTAAAAATCTAATGAGATAAGAAAACGTGTGGTAGGGGAAAAACAACAATACGTCTTTCTGGGCAATGACATCAATGAGCGATTTTTCTAGGTTCAGGTCAGGATGATTACAGGGCGTCATTTCTTCGTATGTCAGCTCCGGATGACCTGCTGCTGGAAAATCGATAAGATCTTTTTTATTGTGATAACGCCCCCCTGGTATGATTGAATCAAAATTGTCTAAGTCCAATCTCGATAGCAGCATCTTGATAACGTCATCAGGAATGTCTTTGTCATAAACAAACCGCACTGGATCCCCAGTACGTCTATCCTTCAAACTACTGACCATCTTGTCTAAAAAGCTCTTTGACACATCACTTTCTATATCCAGTTCTGCATCGCGGGTAAATTTTATTGTATGCGCCGATATATAGTCGAAGGAATGCGTAAAGAAGATATACCTCAAATTAAAACGAATCAAATCATCGAGATAGATGATGTTTCTTCTTCCACGACCGGGCAATTCAATAAAGCGACCCACCAAATCCGAAGGAATTTCTATGAGGGCAAATGTAGGCTTAATGGAATGGTCTTTATGCCAAAGCTTGATGGACAAGTAAATGGACTTATCGCGCAAATGCGGGAATGGCCTATCTTCAGACAGTATAAGGGTAAAAACTGTTGGACTTACCTTTTCTATAAAGTAGCGTCGGGCAAATTCTTTTTGCTTTGGCGTAAGTTGTTTTTCATCAACAATACGAATATCATGGTTATCGAGTTCGTCAACGAGTGTGTCGTATATGTTTTGTGCTTTCTCTTGCTGTTCGCGCACGATGCTTGTCAACCGATTCAGCAACTCAACCGGAGACACCGTACCAAGTTCTCTTCCACCGGATTTTGCTAGCTGTCCCATGCGCTTGATGGTCGCGTAACGCACCTTAAAAAACTCATCGAGATTATTGGAGAAAATCCCCAAAAAACGAATACGCTCTATTAACGGGACACGCTCATCTTCTGCTTCCTGTAAAACTCTAGCATTAAAGTGAAGCCAACTGACGTCTCGCGGCACATAAACATCTTCACCCAAGTATATTTTATTTCTCTTTGGTATGGTATTATGCATAAAACTCTATTGACGGCGTTTGGGATAATCAAAGAAAATCAATTTACCTTCCTGTTTGACGTCGTTCCAATGATCGACATTAAAGGTTATACAAGCAATGCCTGTTGTTGGAACATGTTCAACGCTCGCATCGGCTAAAGAATTGATGAATGCACCTATCGAAGGGTTGTGTCCAAAAATCATTGCTGAATTGTATTTATCGGAGATTTGGTTCACGCATCGGCGATAATTTTTTGCGTTTCCTTCATAAAGTTCTCCATCAATTTGAATGGCCGAAAAATCTATATCAAAGGTTCTCGCAAATATCATGGCTGTGTGAAGGGCGCGCGTTGCCGGACTGCTAATCAAAAGATCTGGCACTGCATTGTTGTCTAAGAGCCATTGAGATGTACCATAAGCGTCGTTGACCCCTCTGCCTTTTAAAGGTCTATCAACATCCGCCAACGATTTGTTGCTCCAACTTGATTTTGCATGACGCACCACGTATAATGTTTTCATTGGCTATTTTTTCTTCTTGTCTACTAGTACATACAATACCAAACCTCACTAAAGCATTGGTCTTGGATCTTTGTATCTATATTTAATTGGCCGAAAATAGTGATTTTTTTACACGAAAGAAATTCTCGGACATCATTTTTACAATAATTTACGGTATTTTCATTTTCGGTTGGAAAAAAATCATTTTCACATGAGCGATAAATCACTTTTTTATTGCGTGAAAATTACCTATTTTTGCCATGGACTAAAGACATTGTATGCCAAGAATGCAGGACACGCTAAATCATCATCTTCACCTACTCAATACAAAGATGGAAGAGTCTAGGAAGTTGATGAAAGACAACATCCTGCTGCACGAACAACTTCAAAAGGCGCAGGCTGATAACCAGCGTCTACAACAGGAGTTGAAAGATCTTCGTCATGCAATGACTATAGACCACCGAGCTGGAACTTTGACTAATGCTGAAGGCAACAGACAAACCAAGGCTTGGATTGACAGATTGGTGCAGGAAATCGACATATGTCTCGACGCCCTTAACCGTTAAATGAAACCTATGTCCTCCGACAACATACGTATTCAGCTTCAGATACTCAACAGAACGTATCCCATCACGATCAAACGATCTGAAGAAGAAGCGGTGCGAGCGGCGGCAAAAAATATAACCGATCAATTGTCGCGCATTCAACGTGCGTACAATATCGATCAACCGCAAGATCTACTCTCTATGGTTGCCATTCAATTGGCCACCAAAGCAGAAAAACTTGAACGCACGCGTCAAGAAGAGCAGACCATGCTTGCGGAATATTCACAAAAGTTTCATTTACTGCTCGGGGAGTCCAATACATCTGGGTAGTGGTTTTTGAACATACCACACGCTTTTGCTATTGAATGATAAATGTCTGACCACGCGCCCACTCATACCAATGCCAAACGTGGCGGTGTATTGGGAAAACAGCTAGACTTACCCCTTAGGGCTAGGCTAGAAAGTTCGAGAGCAAGGCTTGCGATCCCGATAGCTATCAGGAAAAAAAGCGCAGTTTACATCCGGTAAATGAGCATTTTTTGACTGAGCATAACGCAGCTATCGGACTTTATAGACAGCCACAAAGCATAGCTGCACTGTTCTGTATAATGTACTAAACTTAACACAAATCCAATAGGAAGGTGGCTCGAGCGGAATAAAGCAGGCCTCAACCCTTCCGAGGGTGTCCTTTTAGGACCAGGGGAAACTTGACGTCGTTTGGAACCTTCCGAACCTGTCTTGACGAAGTTTAGACAGAAAGAACAGTGCAGTTTTTTTTTATCAATGCAGATACCATCGGCTTTGCAAACACAATTAAGTAACAACTAATGAGTACAACCATAATAATAGCCGGCGTAGTAGGATTAATGGCCGGAGCGTTAATCACTTATTTGATCCAGTCGATTGGATTAAAAAAACAAGCTGCAGCCATCTTATCTTCGGCAGAAAAAGAAGCCGAGAACATCAAAAAAGACAAGATTGTACAGGCCAAAGAGAAATTTTTGGAACTCAAAGAAGAGCACGAAAAAACCATCAATAAGCGCGAACGCAAACTCCAAGATATAGAAAATCGCATCAAAGAAAAAGAGAGTCAACTACAGCGCCAACTTGAAGAAGTTAATCGCAATAAGAAACACATTGACAAACAAAAGGAAAATTTTGATCGTAAGTCTGAAGGTCTTGAACGCCGCTTGGAAGAAATCAAAGGCATTCGCGAAAACCACATCAAGCAACTGGAAGTCATCAGTGGCTTGTCGGTAGAGGAGGCCAAAAAGCAATTATTAGACACGTTAAAAGGTGAAATAAAGTCTGAATCTGCTGCTTACATTCAACAAGCAACAGAAGAGGCACGTATGACAGCAGCCAATGAAGCGCGTAAAGTTGTGGTGCAAACCATTCAACGCGTGGGTACTGAACAAGCCATTGAAAATGCAGTTTCTGTTTTTAACATCGAAAACGACGATGTTAAAGGCAGAATCATTGGTCGTGAAGGTAGAAATATTCGCGCCATTGAAGCGGCTACTGGTGTGGAAATAATCGTAGACGACACGCCAGAGGCCATCATATTGTCTTGCTTTGATCCGGTGCGCCGTGAAATTGCTCGTTTGGCACTTCACCGCCTTGTTACCGATGGAAGAATTCATCCGGCGCGTATTGAAGAGGTGGTAAATAAAGTGCGCAAGTCAATTGATGAAGAAATCATTGAAACCGGCAAAAGAACGGTAATTGATTTGGGTATTCACGGTCTGCACCCTGAATTGGTCAAGATTGTTGGTCGGATGAAATATCGTTCGTCTTACGGTCAAAATCTTTTGCAGCACAGTCGAGAAGTTGCAAATCTCAGTGCCATAATGGCTACGGAGTTGGGATTAAACGCAAAGCTGGCTAAACGCGCCGGCTTGCTCCATGATATTGGTAAAGTGCCAACCGAAGAAACCGAACTTCCTCACGCCCTTTTAGGGATGAAATGGGCTGAGAAATACGGTGAAAAGCCAGACGTATGCAATGCCATTGGCGCCCATCACGACGAAATAGAAATGACCTCTCTCCTCTCTCCTATCATTCAGGTTTGTGACGGTATTAGCGGAGCACGGCCCGGTGCACGTAGACAAGTCATGGAAAGCTATGTGCAGCGTCTACAAGACCTAGAAAACTTAGCCTTGAGCTACGAGGGTGTTACCAAAGCATATGCCGTACAGGCAGGGCGCGAACTGCGTATCATTGTTGAGAGCGAACGCATCGACGATAAAAAAGCTTCGGAAATCTCCTATGATGTTAGCCAACGCATCCAAAGTGAAATGACCTATCCTGGGCACATTCGCGTAACCGTCATTAGAGAAACACGTGCTGTGAACGTTGCACGTTAATTTTTGTTGAGTAAAAAAAAGATAGATAGTGATTAATAAAGACAAGCTCGTTTACAACAACATACTTGAAACCATTGGCAATACACCACTGATTAAACTCAATAAGATTGCTGAGGATATTCCTGCCCAAGTATTTGCTAAAGTAGAATATTTTAATCCCGGAAACTCCGTTAAGGACCGAATGGCCTTGCAGATGATTGAAGATGCGGAGAAAGAAGGTAAAATCAAACCAGGCGGTACCATCATTGAGTGCACATCGGGTAATACTGGCATGGGACTGGCTTTAGCAGCTATTGTCAAAGGATATAAACTTATTTGCACACTTAGCGATAAGCAAAGCAAAGAAAAGATGGACGTTCTCCGTGCTATGGGTGCGGAAGTTCATGTATGCCCAACCAACGTTCCCCCAGATCACCCTGAATCATATTATTCCGTTGCCGAACGACTAAACAAGGAAATTCCCAACTCTTTTTATCCATATCAGTACGACAATCTCAGTAATCGAAAGGCACATTACCAAAGTACCGGACCTGAGATATGGGAGCAAACAGAAGGAAAGATTACCCACTTTGTGGTGGGTGTTGGCACAGGCGGCACCATCAGTGGCGTGGCCAAGTACTTAAAAGAGAAAAATCCAAACATCAAAATTTGGGGGATTGATACCTACGGTTCAGTTTTTAAAAAATACCACGAAACCGGAGAGTTTGATGAAAAAGAAATCTACAGCTACATTACCGAGGGTATTGGCGAAGACATCCTCCCCAAAAACGTTGATTTCTCACTAATCGATCATTTCGAAAAAGTAACCGACAAAGATGGAGCTTTGGTTACCCGCGAACTGGCTCGCAAAGAAGGCCTATTCTTGGGATACTCTGCTGGTTCTGCATATCAGGGCATCAGACAATTAAAACATCAACTAACCAAAGACGATGTCGTCGTTGTGCTTTTTCACGACCACGGAAGTCGCTACGTCGGTAAAGTATTTAACGACGATTGGATGAGAGAACGCGGTTTTCTACCGCAGCAAAACCTATTGGCTAAAGATCTTGTGGATAAACACGCCAACCTTCCTTTGGTAGATGTTTCCGCGAGTAATACCGTTGCAGAGGCCATTAACCGTATGCGTAAATACGACATCAGTCAAATGCCCGTCATTGATGGCAATCAAATGGTTGGCGCCATAGACGACCAAACCATTTTTCATTATCTAACCAGTGATGAAGGTGTTAAAGCTAAACTGGTAAGCGAGGTCATGACCCCACCCTACCCCATCGTTAAACCGACAGATTCGGTAGAGGATATCAAACAGCTCATCAATCGTAAAAACAGTGCGGTTATCGTAGAACTGGGCAATGACACATTTCATATCATTACCCGTTCTGACTTGATGGAAGCGTTGCGGTAATAAGTGGATTTTGGCTTAATCCTCTATCCAACATTCACAAGCGCCTGCATGCTGACTAGGAGAACCATGGTCGTATCCATTTTGAACACAGCAATCACGACATTCCTGCATGGTCTCAATGTCTTCGCATTCTTCTATAACAACAAATTCTGAATCGCTGTCACAAGCTGAAATAAAAGTAATAAAACATAGAGTAAGTAGTGAGATAAAAAATCGCATAGTTTTGTTTTTTAAAAATTTAAAATGCGAATATAAACAAATTTATTAAACAGTAAAAACGAATTAAATTCTCATGTTTGTTGCGTGACTTTTAGAAGATTTTGCCATTCTTAATTAGATGGGCATTGTACATTTGTACTCGTTATTAACAAAAAGAATTATCATGACCGAATACGATGTCGTCATTATAGGCTCCGGCCCTGGAGGATATGTTTGTGCCATTCGCGCAGCCCAATTAGGAATGAAAACCGCACTCATTGAAAAGTACAACTCATTAGGCGGCACTTGCTTAAACGTAGGTTGCATTCCTTCCAAAGCCTTACTCGATACATCTCATCACTTTCATAGCGCCACCCACGAATTTGCCGATCACGGTATCGATGTAGGCACTCCAAAGGCCGATCTCAAAAAGATGATTGAGCGTAAGCGAAAGGTGGTTAGCCAAACGGTTGATGGCATTAAGTATTTGATGGACAAAAACAAAATTGATGTTTATCACGGATTAGGTTCGTTTAAAGACGAACATACTGTGGTCATCGATGGAGATAAAAAAGAAACCATTAAGGGCAAGAAAATCGTCATTGCTACCGGTAGCAAGCCTGCTTCACTGCCTTTTATCAAACTCGATAAAGAACGTGTTATAACCTCTACCGAGGCCTTGGAGCTTCAGGAAATTCCCAAACACATGATAGTCATTGGTGGCGGTGTCATCGGCGTGGAACTCGGGTCTGTTTACGCACGTCTAGGCGCTAAGGTTAGTGTGGTTGAATACCTCGACCGCATCATTCCTTCCTTTGACAAGGACATCAGCAAAGAGCTGACCAAGTCTATGAAAAAAATCGGCGTGAAATTTCACCTATCAACAAAAGTCACCAGCGTAGAGCGCGATGGTGATAATGTTGTTATTACTGCCGAAGATAAAAAAGGAAATGAAGTTAAACTCGAAGGCGATATTTGCTTAGTGAGTATTGGTCGTAGGGCATACACCGATGGGTTAAATTTGGAGGCAGCTGGGTTAAAATCTAACGACAAAGGTCAAGTTGAGGTTAATGACAACCTGCAAACCAAAGTTGATCACATTTACGCCATAGGTGATGTAGTTAGAGGCGCCATGCTGGCTCATAAAGCTGAAGAAGAAGGCGTATTTGTTGCCGAGCACATGAATGGTGAACACCCACACATCGATTACAATTTGGTGCCTAATGTGGTTTATACTTGGCCTGAAGTTGCCTCTGTAGGCAAAGGCGAAGATCAACTCAAAGAAGAAGGCCGTGAGATAAAGACCGGTTCATTCCCCATGCGTGCACTAGGAAGAAGCCGTGCCAGTGGTGATACAGAAGGTCTGATCAAAATAATAGCCGATGCCAAAACGGATGAGATTTTAGGTGCTCAAATGGTGGGTGCTAGAACTGCTGACTTAATCGCTGAAATGGTTGTTGCTATGGAGTTTCGTGCCTCTGCTGAGGACATTGCCCGTATGAGTCACGCACACCCAACATATGCAGAAGGTGTAAAGGAAGCTGCACTGGCTGCTACTGATAATCGCGCATTGCACATGTAAGTTTTACATTAACAACTTATGATATGAGAAGTGAGGGTTCAGTACCCTCACTTTTTTTTTTGGTTATAACACAGTCATCTATCCGTAAATCAATGATATTCGAAACTAAAAAAGCCACCTTAAAAAGGTGGCTTTTCTATTTGAAGTTAACGTTTACTAGTGTTGAACAATCAGCTTGGAAGTATAGGTCTTGCCTTCGTACTCCATGGTAATGATGTATACACCATTATTCCAAGTAGACACATCAAAGTTGGTCTGACTACGTCCAGTTTGTTTGTGTTCAATCTCTTCAAACAGCTTTTGTCCTAAAAGATTGGTTACACGAACTCTCATATCGCCCGGACGAGGCAAAGAGTATGCAATATAGGTATGCGCTTGGGCTGGATTAGGTGTAGGTACACCTATCATAATACCATCTTCTTCAATAAATTCTTGCGTGCTAACTAAGAAGTCACAAGACTCATTTACCTCTTTCATACAGAAGTCGTCAATGGCCCAACCGGCATCTTCTACATTATTGTCTGAGCCAAAGCGGAAGCGGAATACCGTTTGCCCACCAAATTCAAAGCAAAACTTAAACTTGGATTGACGCCATCCATTAGAATTTCCTGACCAACCTGGTCTTATTTGATCCAATCCCCAAATAAATGGATGATTAAACCAGTTGAGGGTTGTATCTAGTCTGTTGGGATCATTGTCACCAAGTACACCCCATGTAATACCCCCATCTTGTGAGTATTCAAAGTTTCCTCCATCATGAAGCAACTCCGTTTTGAAATTGTGCCAGAACGATACCTCGTAGGTTGTATTGATGGAGTCGATGATAAATACTGGAGTAACGAGTATCGACTTATCTTGGGATTGGTAATCACTTGATAAATCAGTCATCCACGCATTGTTTCCAGAGTAAGGTGAAACAATTGGTGGTTGATTGGGATTACCCAATTCCCATGAAGTCATCAATGCATCGTACTCTGTCGTTGTGGCCTGGAAGTTAAATGCCGTAGGATCTTCAAAATCGTTACAGTATTCGTTATTCGGCTCTTGACTTAAATCAATTTCCGGTAGAGTTTGCACCAATCCACAAAGGGTATCATCTACAGGGAAGTTGTCCTGTTTGTCATTTGGTCTACTTGTAGCTGCGCAAACGTCGTAGTTACCGGGAGCTACCGAAGGCCATATCTCTGGATAAGTAACCCATCTTGACTGATTAGCCCTTAGCGGCGGATCAAATTCAAACCAATATTCCGGCTCCCATGTTGTTCCGTTGTCATAACTGATTGAAAGTTTACAGCTATCTAGCGGTTTGGCACCTGTATTTTGAATTCTTACGATAATCTCTTGATCTCTAAAAGGGAAAACTAAGTTATCTCGTGCGCGCACTTCAATTGGAGCGGCACTATTCTGCGGCGGCACCAGTATTTCAAAGTTGTCTATTCCCCATCCTGCTCCTGGATTACCAGTGTTGTTACTCTTCCAGTGGAATCTCAACTGTAAGGATCCCGTGAAATAGTTATAGTCAAATAGCGGATAAGAAGAATTGATCCAACCTTGTGTATTGTTCACCCATGCTGGTCCATTAAACAATGGTGTTGAGGCTATACCGTATGGAGGATGGGAATGCCAATTGGTTCCAACGTTTGCCGCATCTACGGTACCAACACGCAACCACTGTCCGCCTTCAAAGGTCTCAATACGTCCACCATGCGCGCTAGGGCTCGACTGGAACTGAGAAAACTGAATGATGGCACCTTCGATGGTGTCGAAGCCGTCGATCAAAGGTAGGCGAAGATACTCCTCGGTATTGGGGTAGTATGGACCACTGAGATTGGTAAAGAAAGCATTTGGTGTAGACGCCGCTTGGTTAATGCCAAAGGATGGGTTTCCAACTTCCCATATTTGCTTTCCTCCTTGGGCAAACCAACCATTGGATGAGTGGTCACAGTCATCAAAGTCATCAAAGTACGGGATGGTTTTTGTGCCAAATCCAGTCACATACTTGCACCATGAATCGTTAAATGTGTTGGCATCACCCGTAACATTGGTGGACGCACAGACCTCAAAACGTCCTTCAGGCCATACAATACCGGCACTGGAAGGAATCTGAAACGTACCTACATTACCAGGCGCGATGTTTACCGTTGCTGTAGCGTTGTAGGTTGTTGGCGTTCCCTGATTAGGTCCACAAAGGGGTGTAACGGTTACTTCAATAGGCACGCTAGTAAGGTTTGAGGAACCATAGTTTCTAATGTGTACAGTAGGAAGAGGATTAACTGCCAATGGCAATCCTAAACCAGGTGGTTGGATATTTACTATACCAGCATCTTGAGCTAGCTCATCATAAACAGCCATATTGTCGATGGCCACATCACATCGGTCGCCAGATGAGCGACGGTAGGCAACGACGCGGATTTTAATCTGGTCGGCGTTGTACGTACTCAGGTCAAACTTGCGATAGGTCCACGGACTTAACTCGTCGTTTTGTGTGAAAGATGTAATTCGACCTCCGGGAGGCGTTTGCCAAGTTGATGCCCCTTGCGGTAAAAAGTTTATACAGAGTGAATCGAATGTACCGGAAGCCACGTATCCATGATACCACAAATCGAATACAGGATTATTAAGTGAAGATACATCAAAACAACGCGATTCAAAAATAGCTGGCGTAGAGGCATTACCAAAATTACCTTCTGCATAGAGATAGTTTCCAAATCCACTAACATCGGTGAATGGACCTGTACCAATGGTTGGCGTCATGCCCTCACCGACCATAAACGCGTAGCCAGAAGCTCCTGGTGCTGTTGGGTCGGGAATGCGTTCCCAATCGGTGGTGGAAATGGCTCCAGGTGTAGCAAAGGTTCCGTTACCTGGCGTATTACCCGGACCGTCAAAATCTAAAACGTGCGGGAAGGTATTGATTACCGGCTCAGACTCTACTGTAACTGTATTAGTAGTATCATTTGAGTTATTGGCGTCTCCGGCTATGGACGTCCACGCTTTGATATCGTACGTTCCTACGGTGGTCAAGTTTACACCATTAGAAAAAGTGAACATAATGGTATCACCTTGAGCCAGTGGACCGGGAATGGTATCCCAAACAGGCGCTCCACCATTTACGTTATAGGCTACAGGAATATTGGTGGCTGTTTGACAACCAAGATTACGCACCATCATGGTAACGTTTTCATTAGGTCCAAAACCACAACCAATACCAATGGGCTCGGTGAGTAATTCCGCTTCGAAATCAACAGCTGGAGCAAAGTCTATGCGAATATCGTCAATGGCGATGTCTGCACGAGGTTGTGTTCCCAACTTGGTCGCTCTCCAGCGCAAGCGAATGGTTTTACCACCACCAATGTATGGCGCTAAATCTACATAGGCACGGCGCCACGGTTGGTCGTCACTGGTTTGTTGTTGACCAGTAAGTATCCAAATACCATCGACCCATGCCTGAGCATCTGCACCAGTATCAATGTCTAGGCGTAATTCCTGAACATTTTGGCCATACATATAATAGAAAAACTCAGCATATAAACAAGAGTCATCCGGCACAACAATACAAGGGGTAGTTAAAAGCGTTTGCTGAAAACCGGAACCTTGCATGGCTGCAGCGTAAACATATTTTCCACCTGGTCCACCAATGGTGTTATCTACACTAGGACCGGTTAAGTTTGTTGGCGTGGCACCGGAACGTACCGACCAACCAAA